>JAYVKT010000097.1:0-3692 GCA_043768195.1 Chitinophagaceae bacterium
AATTGATAATTGACTCCGCTTTGTGAACCACTTAAACCTACTGCAACGCCTGCACCACCGCTGCAATACGATCCGCCGCCTGTTACAGTAAATGAAGCAGGCAATGGATTGATGGAAACATTCACCGATCCAGTCATTGCAGTTGTACAAAGTGTTGTTGTGTTGGTAGCAATAACCGTATAAGTGCCTACTCCGGTTTGTAAACCAAAGCTGATAGCGGCACCTGTACCAGCAACCGGCGCACCTGTATTAATACTATTTAATTGTAATTGATAATTAACCCCCGATTGTGAACCACTTAAACCTACTGTACTTCCACTACCACCACTACAATAGCCGCCACCACCTGTTACCGTAAATAAAGTAGGTAACGGGTTGATGGAAACGTTCACTGATCCTGTCATTGTATTTGTACAAAGTGTAGTAGTATTTGTTGCCACTACTGTATAGGTACCAGCACCCGTTTGTAAACCAAAGCTAATAGCAGCACCTGTACCTGCAACCGGTGAGCCTGTATTAACACTGTTTAATTGTAATTGATAATTGACTCCCGACTCTGAACCGTTTAAACCTACTGCTACTCCGGTTCCGCCACTGCAATATGAGCCGCCACCTGTTACTGTAAATAAGTTAGGCTGTGCATTAATGGTTACCACAACAGGTAATATTAATGAGCAAGTACCATTTGAGGCTTTGATATAATAAGTACCGGAAACAGCAACTGCACCCGGTGTTCCTAACACAATAAGGCCGTCAGCATCGGTAAAGTAGGTGAAGGTTAATCCACCGATTGAACCAGCAGTAACTGCAGCCAGCGTAATGTTAACTGTAGCAGGTGAACATACAGCAGCTGGATTATTAATCACAAACCCGGTTGGCGTAAACTCGTCGGCACCGAGATCCCGACCAAATGGAGCCACACCACGGGTTTGGCAGTCTATATCTGTTGTAACAGATGCAATGGTAGTACCTGCTGCATTCAAACACCAGTTTACTCCGGAAGCATTACTTAAATGAAGGTCAGTAGCAGAAACGAATATTGGATCTGTTTCCTGCGAATTGGCATCCTTACCCGTAGCCGCAGCATAGAGGGCAAGTGTAGCATAATCTGTTCCGGCAGCTGCTCCTAAAGAACCTGTGCGGAAACCACCATCGTTGGCACCTGTGCTCCAGTAATCATTATAATTTGAGGTAAGATTGGCAAAGGTTGTTGTAACCATACCCACCGCAAAGCTCCTTGCATTAACTCCTCCACCAGATGCTATTTGAGATGTATAAATAATATTATTTCTTAAATCAACAGTTGGGTCTGTCCCTGTTATTGCAATACCATAGCCGGGCATTTGACTTGCTACAACACCCCTGTCGCCAGTCATCGAAACAGTATTATGATACAGCCTGGTGGAAGATCCGGCTGCTCCCACAACATAAACACCTGCAAGTAAATCAGGCGAAGTGGATGGTGCTGTAACGCCGGTTATCATATTATTCTGTATTGTATTGGATCCGTTATTTGCGCCAGCTACTGTGATGCCTGCTGCAGAAAAACCAACTGCACTTAGGCTGGCTACACCATTTATTCTATTATTTGAAACTAATGCATTGCTTACACCACCTGCTGTTGTATTTGTTGCATCAATACCTTGCGTACCAATACCTATACCTACTGCATCTGCACTTTCATTGGTTTCTATACCGCCCAGGCTATTTTCTGTTATTTGTACCCCATTGTCATTAAATACAAGAATGCCAACTCGCCTGATTCGATCGGTTGTTAAAGCAGAGAGATCGTTTTGTGTAATCACTGTTCCGGTGTTTTGATTAGCAAGGATTAGACCTGCTGAATAAATACCAAACAAAGCTCTTCTGACAGAACAGTTTTCTACCCGGTTATTATCGTTGTCTGTACCAACAGTTCCAGGTGTATTGCCACCCAAAGAAATACCAATCAGCGTTGTAGTTGGATCCTGGCCTAAAACATTTACATTTCTAATAGTATTGTTTTGAGCACCATTAGTTCCACTTTGTACTGATATTACACAAGCACTGGTACCGATATTCGTATTTTGAATAGTCAGTTCCCTTATTGCCGCATTACCACCTATCAGGCAAGCACCGGCAGTAGCACCGGTGGTTGAGCCATCTACGGTTACTTTATCGGCTCCATTAAATTTAATTAACCCGCCTGTATTAGTACCGGTAATAGTGCGGGGTGCACCGCTTGGTTTAATCAGCATCGTGTAACCGCCAACACCATCTTCTGACCATTGGTTCAATGAGACAGTGCCGAGTTCGGTTATTAAATCACTTGTTATATTGATAGTTACATTTCCTGTCAATGACCCGGCGTTGATGGCTTCAAATATGCCACCTGTATTTGTCAGTGAGGTGTACGTTTCACCAGTACCTACCGGAATAATACCGGAAAATGCTGCTACAATTGTATAGCTGTTCGGGGTGGTTGGCGGGGTGGTTACTGTGTTAACATCTGTTCCTGTAAAACCACCGCCTGGATTGGCAGCAAGATTTCCAAGTACATCCTGTGCCACTACGAAGTAGCGGATTACATCAGTAGTAACAACACCACCGATAAGTGCATTATCTATAGTGCAAGTCCAAACACCATTCTGCACAGTACCACTGGAAAGTGTGGCCGCCGTTGAAAAATAAGCTCCTGCATTTTTATTAAAATAGATGCGGGGAGCTACAGCACCTGTGGCAACTCCTGTAACATCGGTAATGGTAACTGCAATTGTACGGTTTGTTGTTAAAGAAGTATTTCCAAGCGGTGTATATGTAATATTAGGTGCTGATAAATCGAGACCTGCAAAATTACCTGCATCTGCACCGATATCAACTGGAGTAAATGATGCTCTTGTTTGCCCATCATAATCATCAACCACACCTACATCAGCACCATTGCCTTCTGCCACAGTAAGGTTAGTTGGGTGTATATGCAAATCTGGTGTAGCGGCTGCAGGAGCATTATACTGCGGATTGCTTTCAAAACTTCCTGCATCCTGCCCTACAGCTGTTCTCCAGGCTGCAATATTGGCAACATTCAGCGAATTAAAAAACCCAAACACAGCACCGGTACCATTGGCAAAATAAACGTTGTTGTTAATAGTAAGACCGGTTGGGTTAGGTGCTGTACCATTTATTTTTACTGCATAGTGGCTGCCCGTTGCACCACTATTGCTCCTTGCATTAAAGAAAATATTATCCCTGAAACTGCGGGTATTAACCGTTTGTGTTCCATTGAATGCATAAGAAGCCCCGGTTCCAGAAGTTGGGCTTCCTTCAATATATATACTATTATGCCAAAAATTATCAGTACCAAGAAATCCATTAAATCCGTTAATACCTGTAGTAGAAGAATTGGATGCAACGCCACCAATTGCATTGGTGATGCCTGCACCAAGTCGTATCATATTGTTTCGGTAGGTAGTAGTACCGCCAGCCACTCTGATACCGTTTACTTCTGCTGTAGCACTGTTGGAGGCTACTATCAAATCATATATTAAATTTCGTTGTACAATGTTGGCAGTACCGCCTGTAAATTGAATACCGGTAACTACAGAAGCTGCCGTAGCATTTGTATTTATCAGATTGAAAATAGTATTCTGAGAAACAGTTTGATTGGGAGTAGTACTTGTAAAAATAATACCTGCCACAGAAGCGGCAGTTGTAGT
>JAYVKT010000098.1:0-3024 GCA_043768195.1 Chitinophagaceae bacterium
TGGGTAATGGTAAAATGGCTTTTTCCTAACCGGATAAAATCTGATGATGGTACAAAGCAACTGATACGGAATGAGATTCAGCAGTTAGGCCCTTTATCAATTGCTGAAAAAAGAGTAATGTTTATTTTTATCGCTACGGCTTTATTATGGATAACAAGAGGTATTATAAATGATGCGCAGAATTTATTTAAGCTTGACGATACTATCATTGCAGTGATGTGTGCGGTAGCATTATTTATTTGTCCATCGGGTAGTACCCTTCGACAAGCTCAGGATGAAAACAATGATTCATTATTGGAATGGGGCGATACCAGTAAAATGGCCTGGGGCATTTTGTTATTATTCGGCGGTGGTATTTGCCTGGCCGGGGCATTAGAAAAAGCAGGATTGATGCAGCAACTCGGTCAATGGCTGGCGCAGTTCTCCGGAAACGGCTTTATATTGGTACTGGTAGTGGTTACGGTTTCACTTTTCATAAGTGAGGTAATGAGCAATGTGGCGCAGGTAATTGTATTTGCCCCCGTGGTTTCATCACTGGCAGATGCCATTGGTATGAACCCACTTTTGCTCGGCATCCCGATGACACTGGCTGCCAGTTGTGCAAGCATGATGCCGATGGGAACACCACCTAATGCTATTGTGTTTGCCAGCGGTCATATCAAACTACGGCAAATGACCAGGGCTGGGTTTGTGATGAATATTGTTGCAGTTATTCTTATTACGTTGTTCTGCTGGTTCCTTCTTCCATTATTAATGAAAGTGTAATCGCCAGAGGGATATATGAAAAATGCGAAACTGAAGTTTCGCATAAAAATTGAAATATTTTTATTGAAATTAAAACCTCGGACAATTCAGCTTCTTCGCATTCGGGTCAACTGGCTTCTTAATATAAATAAGTGAAAGCTCCATACCGCCTCTTGTGTTGGAGGCAGGCTTCAGGCTCGACGTATTAGCATCATAAGAAACACCGACTTGCAGACCATTAAATTCTAAACCAATGTAAGGAATGGCGGCATCATTTAAACGGTACCAGGCACCAATATAAAAATTGGTTGGGTTCTCATCGCTATTGTTCACATTGTAAGAAAAAGCTCCACCCACCACGGTATTACTCGCCTTGGCCTGAATACTATGGTTAGCGGCAATATGCAAAGCATGATAAGAACCAACCGGGATTTTTCCACCTGCCTGAATCGTTGTTCTTGAAGCCAGCAAGTAATCACCGCCTTGAAAACTTTCTTTAGGTCTGTTTATATGATACATGGATGCACCAATGTAAAAATTATTATAACCATTCGTACTGCCATTATACAAGATGCCGGCATTTATATCAACATAACTTACATTCACCTGTGAGTTGGTAAAAATTTCACTTGTTACACCGGTAAAGCCAAACGGGGTCAGCTCATCTTCAAAATCAACTTTACTCACATCCACTCTTTTATTTACATAAGTAGCCTGAAAGCCGGCACCAATCTGGTGCAAACCATTTTCATCAAGCCCTTTGTGATAAGCTAATGATAGCCCTGCAAAATTTGTAACCAACACCCCATCACCGGCACGGTCTGTCATAGCAAGCACCCCCACACCAAGCTGATCAATATCGGCCAGGCGGTTTTTTAAAATGCCAAAATCAATTGAAGCGGTTTTGGTAACAAAAGCCTCATTGATAGTAGGCCATTGGTTTCGGTAATTACCGGCCACCCGAAAACTTCCGTCGAACTTGCCCGTAAGGGCTGGGTTCAATGAAAGTGGCGAGGCAAAAAACTGGGAAAAATTAGGATCTTGTGCAGTTGATACACTTGCCAAAGCCACACAAACCGTAAGGGTAGAAAAAATTTTTTTCATCGCTGCAATTAATGTTTTTTCACTGGTCAGACAGATGAAGGCCGACATCCTTAATTGTAAACGTTCTGTTCCTTTTGAAATTGCCTTAACCTTGTCCTGATTATATTTTCTTGTTTGGTACGAAATGGAAAAATACAACTTTTTTAAGACCTCTTTTGTAGAATTATTGCTGCTTCTTTGTTGAGTCAGGAGTCAGAAGTCTTTAGTCAGGAATCAAGTACAAACAAGCCAGGCCTCTGAGAATCAATATTCAGGAAGTTCACTCCCGACTCACTACTCCCGACTCTCCTACATTTGCACCTTAGTTCCGAACGCCAGATCCCCCGCATCACCCAGCCCGGGTACTATATATCCTTTAGCCGTCAATTCATCATCAATATCCCCGCACCATATAGTAGCCGAAGGCTCTTCTCGTTTCACATATTCTATGCCAACTGTGCAGGCAATGGCCACTACGATATGAATTTCACGGGGGTGGCCTTCTTCTCTTAAAAATTTAATCGTTTTTACGAGGGAAGAACCCGTTGCCAGCATAGGATCAGAAACAATGATAACCCTGTTTTCCAATTCCGGGCAGGACACATAATCGAGGCTGATTTCAAAACTGCCATCTTTATTATGTTTGCGATAGGCAGAAATAAACGCATTATCGGCCTGGTCAAAATAATTGAGCAAGCCAGTGTGCATGGCCAAACCAGCCCGCAGAATAGTAGCCAGCACAGGTTGCTCTTTCAATACTTTATGCGTAGCCACTCCCAATGGTGTTTGAATTTCTTTTTCTTCAAATGGCAATACCTTACTGATTTCATAGGCAGCAGCTTCGCCAATACGTTCCAGGTTGCGGCGAAACCGCATCCGATCTGTCTGAATATTTACATCACGGAGTTCGGCAACCCAATTGCTGATTAAAGAATGCTGCTGGCTGAGGTTGACTATCATTTTAGTTAGTATTAAGATTTTTTGTATTTAGTACAAAGACAAGGGATAACAAACACACATTGATATAAATGTAATCGTAGAACAAAAAAAAGTATTTTTGATTTCAGGCAAATTTATCTAAATACTAAGTACTAAAAGTCTAAATACTGAATTTACTATGGTTTACCGGGCTATTGGTTTAATGAGTGGCAGTTCGCTGGATGGGCTGGATATTGCTTTTGTAGAATTTCAGGAGCA
>JAYVKT010000099.1:0-4356 GCA_043768195.1 Chitinophagaceae bacterium
AAGAACATTGGCAACTGATCTTGTAGATGTAACCAGGTATGACTACCAGGATGATATTTTTCAAAAAGGACTGGGCACAGATAATTATATCTCTTTAGCCGGGGGGTCAGATAAAACTAAATACTATTTCTCCGGTGGCTACTATAAAAATGAAGGAATCATTAAGGGTACTGATTTCAGAAGGTTTAATTTTAAAGCAAGAATTGAACAAACTATTAATAAATACCTGACTATTATTGGTGGCATAGGATACACAAATAGTTTTTCAAATGAAAAACCCAATGGCAACGTTTTCTGGAGTCCTATCAACTCTATTAATATTACCAACAACTTGTATAATATTAAAGAAAGAGATGCTGCCGGAAACCTGAAAGGGGTAGAGCCAACAAGGGTAAATCCATTAAGTGTAATTGAGGACATGTCATTAACCCAGCAGGTAAACAGAACAATCAGCGACATACAGGTAAAAATAAAACCCTTCAAAGGCTTTAGCATTGATTACATACTTGGTCTCGATAATTTCAGCCAGGAAGGAAGAAACCTGATTGAACGATATCCTTACATCTCTGCACAGGAAGGGCTTGGTTATGCATCCAGTGCCTTAGTCAATACTTTTTTAATAAACAATGATGTAAACATTACTTACCAGGCTAAATTCAATACCATTTCTTCATTAACCACAGCGGGGTTCAATCATCAGTACCAGCGGATAACAGGTTTATTTAACGAAGGAAGGGATTTATTGAATGGTATTACCACTGTAAACGGCGCAGCGGTTCAATTACCGCAACGTTATTCTCTTGATCAGCGGCAGATTTTTGGTGGCTTTTTGCAACAAACATTTGGTTACAAAAACATTTTCTTTTTAACAGCGGCTGGAAGGATAGATGGCAGCACTTCGTTTCCACAGGATACAAGAACTTATTTCTATCCAAAAGTGAGTGGCTCTTGGTCTATTAGTGATATGGATTTTTGGAAAGCAAAACCAATGAAGTGGTTTAATACTGCTCGTTTAAGGGCTTCATGGGGGCTGGCCGGAAACCTGAGTGGTATCGGCTCTTATTCTCGGTTCTCGGTTTATAATCCAAACTTCATCAATGGCATTGCTACTTATAATATTAATACCGACCTGGGCAATGAATTTGTAGAGCCTGAAAGATCAAGTGAGTTTGAATTTGGTGCTGACCTTTCCTTTCTAAACAACAGGCTTGGGCTTGTATTTACCGTGTATAACAAAAAAATTGTTGACAATTCATTGTTAGTTGACAGGATTCTTGCACCATCATCAGGTGGAAGTACCAGAGTGGAAAATGTAGGCAACCTTACCAATAAAGGTTGGGAACTGGGTGTGACGGCTACGCCTGTCTCAGGGAAAAACTTTAACTGGAATATTTTTGGTTCTATAAACAGAAATAAAAATTTAGTAACTGCCTCCAGCCAGGTATCTCCTGTTGCATTGGCAAATAACGGCGGCTCTCCTTCTGTTATCTTAGCTGGTCAGCCGCTGGGTGTTTTCTATGGCAATTATTTTGTGAGAGATGCATCCGGTAATCTTGCACTTGATGCAGGAGGCCGGCCAATCGCTGCTGTTAATAATCCTACAGCAAAAGTATTATTGAGGAAAGCACTGGGTGACCCTAATCCGGATTGGGTGGTTAGCCTTAGTAACAGCTTTGAATATAAAAAGCTAAGTTTTAGTTTTCTGCTCGATGGTGCTTTAGGGCAAGAAGTATTTAATGCAGACAGAAGAACAAGACAAGGTGTGGGCATCGGCGACTATTCTGAAAGAGAAGCCAAAGGGCTTTTACCAAGAGGTTATATTTTCAGCATTTATGCTACAGAAGAATGGAGGGTAGAAAGCGGCTCTTATGTTAAACTAAGGGAAGTTGCTTTGTCTTATCAACTGCCATCATTCGCTAAGTTTATTAAATCGTCTTCCATTTCTTTAGTGGGCAGAAACTTAATAAGCTGGGATAGCTATGACGGATATGACCCTGAAACGAATGCAGGTGGTAACAGTGCGGTGTTAAGAGGAATAGATTTTGGTAATGTACCTATTCCAAGAACCATTCAGTTAACATTCAGGGCTAGTTTTTAACCTCAAAAAAAATTACAACATGAAAATGCTTAAAATAAAACAAGTTACTTTATTACTATTGACGGGTAGCAGCCTTCTGTTTACTTCCTGTGATAAAGAATATATTAATCCAAGTACCGCATCTGTACCAAGTGTAACAACCAATGTGGACGGGTTAATGAATCTTTGTGCCGGCCTGCAAAGAAGATACACTATCGGCAGACAAAGTCCACTCTACACTGCACCGATCGGTGGTATGTACAGTGTGTATGGTTTACGGACCTTAAACGTTGGTAACACAGCTGAAGCAGAATTGGAAACCGGAAAGGGTGCTGTAAGCCAGGGAAATGCTATTGTAACACAAATGTGGGCGCAATGCTTACTAACAAGAACTGAAGCCGAAACTGTACTCAACAATTTAGCGGTAGCAGCAGACCCTGCCGACAGGGTAGGGCTAAAAGCTTACAGTAGTATTTTTTATGCACTAAGCATGGGAACATTAGTTCAGTTTTTTGAAAAAATGCCATTGATAAATGGAAACAATGCAGTGTTTAGCACCCGGGCTGATGCTTTGCAAAAAGTGATTACTGTTTTAGAAAGTGCAGATGCGGATCTGGCAGTAACAAATCCAAGTGCAAAATTTTTAAGCAAAATACCTGTGGGTATTGATGTAAAAAATACGGTGAAAGCCTTACTTGCCCGCTATTATAATATTCAAAGTATGATTACGGGAACCTACAATGCCACTTCAGGTAATAAGGCATTAACTTTTGCAGCAGCCGCAAGCCAGCTTATTAAATCAGAATTCCGGTTTACTGCCACCACCCCTAATCCTTTGGGTGAATGGAATTTTACAGTGAATGTATTTGGTGCTATTGATTCCACACTCGGATTAAGGAATGGCCTTGCACCTGTTCCAGCAGCTACAGATCCCCGTGTTGGTTTTTACATCAGCAGAACAGGGCCTACTACTTTTCCATTAAAAGCATTTGCTTTAAATACAACAGCTTCTTATCCGGTTTATTTGCCGGGCGAAATGACTTTGATTGTTGCAGAAAATTATGCCCGTCAAAGTTTATTTCCACAAAGCAAAACCGCATTGGATGCTGTTCGCACAAAAACCACTGATATATATGGTATCGGTGCTGCACAAGCTGCTTATAGCGGCCCGCTGACAACGGCTGATTTGTTACAGGATATTTATAAACAAAGAAGATTAGAAATGTTTTTAAGCGGACAGGAGCTGGAAGACAGCCGACGCTTTGGCCGCCCTGCACCCAATGCAGCAGGCGAAGAAAGAAACAGAACTTTTTATCCCTATCCTTTAATTGAAAGAGATAATAATACCAGTACTCCCCCGGATCCTGCTATTTAACAACACACCAAAATTTATAGAAAAGGTTACTTTTAAGTAGCCTTTTCTTTTTTATATGAGTAAAGAACAACTCGTCATAGCATCCTGGAAAGCAAATGCCGCTAACTGGATTAATATAATTGACAACAATGGTATTGAATCAAGAAAGCTGGCTACTAATAATGCAATAACGACAGCAGTTTGCAATGCAAAAGTGCTTACCGTATTGGATATTGGATGCGGGGAGGGATGGCTCTGCCGTGAACTGCATAGTAGCGGGATGCTGATAACAGGGATCGACGTTGTTCCGGAACTTATTGAAAAAGCAAAAAACAAAGTAACCGGCGATTTTTATGTTGCTTCGTATGAAGATATTTATTCAGGTGCCATTTCATTTTCAAAACTATTTGATGCCATCGTTATCAACTTTGCATTAATTGGAAAAGAATCAACTGAAAATTTGCTGGCGGCACTGCCCCGCCATCTGGCAACCGGTGGAAAATTATTTATACAAACCCTTCATCCACACAGCAGGAAATTAATAGATGACT
The DNA here is from genome assembly GCA_043768195.1 of Chitinophagaceae bacterium. Classification (GTDB taxonomy): domain Bacteria; phylum Bacteroidota; class Bacteroidia; order Chitinophagales; family Chitinophagaceae; genus JJ008. The sequence continues at coordinate 3,983 of JAYVKT010000099.1, forward strand.
ACACAACAGGTTGGAAAGACGGAAGCTGGGATGGATTGGGAGAAGCATTCACCCAACCTTACGAATGGTATTTCAGGACATTGGAAGACTGGCTCCTGTTGCTGAGTCAATCTGGATTCAGCCGGATAAAAATTACAGAAGTGCTGCATCCTGCATCCGGTAAACAACTTTCGGTAATATTTGAATGTGCTGCAAAATAATTTGCGATTATACGAATGATTTTATTTTGCTGAAATAAGCCAGTTGGGTTAAAAGATAAACCGGCTCAACTTTACAGGTGTATTTAAAATTGTCGCAGTATCTCAGGGAATCAATTTGAACCACATAGGACAGAGTTACACATAGAAAAACACATAGTTGTGTAAAATCTATGT
>JAYVKT010000100.1:0-6203 GCA_043768195.1 Chitinophagaceae bacterium
CACCGGTTGTGTTGAACTTGATATCAACCCTTCCAACCCCAATGAAGTGTATGCAGGCATGTGGTACCGGGTGCGCCGTGCCTGGAAGTTTGAAGAAAGTGGAAAAACCAGCGGTATCTATAAAAGCAATGATGGGGGAGAAACATGGAAAATTATTTCCGGGCCCGGTTCTGGTTTTATGACCGGTGACAAGATTGGCCGTATTGGTTTAGCAGTTTATCCCAAGAATCCTAATATTATTTACGCAGTAGTTGATAATAATACACCAAAGCCTGACACTACTAAAAAAGTTGACTCCCTCTATACAAAAGCAGATTTTAAAACAATAACCAAAGAACAGTTTGCCGCACTGAAAACAAACCTGGTGGATACTTTTTTAAGAAAAAATGGTTTTCCCAGAAAATACACCGGCAAACTGGTAAAAGAAATGGTGGCATCAGATAAAGTAAGCCCGGCTGCACTTTGGGATTATCTTGACAGCGACGATGGTTTTCAAAACACCGGTATTGTTGGTTGTGAAGTGTATAAAAGCGAAGATGGCGGTGCCACCTGGAAGAAAACCCACGATAAATCCAATCCTAACTTCAACACCTATGGCTATTATTTTGCCAAAATCTATACATCACATTATAATCCTGACAAAGTATTCTCGATTGGCTTTATTGCACAACTTTCAACAGATGGTGGCAAAACGTTTAAAACGATTGATAAAGGAAATGTTCATGCCGACCATCATGCTTTATGGGTAAATCCAAAAAAGGACTCACATATTATTAATGGAAACGATGGTGGTACCAATATCAGCTATGATGATGGAGCCAACTGGTTCAAAGCAAATACCCCGGCGGTAGGCCAGTATTATGCCATCACGGTTGATGATGCAAAACCATACAATGTGTACGGCGGCTTGCAGGATAATGGAAGCTGGTGGGGGCCATCCAATCACAAAGAAGATATTGGCTGGATTGATAACGGTCAATATGGTTACAAAGCCATCAATGGTGGTGATGGTATGCAGGCACAGGTTGACACCAGGGATAATGCAACAGTGTATTCCGGTTCGCAGTTTGGTGTGTACGGTCGTTATAATAAAGAAAGAAGAGGTTCACAAAAATTTATTCGTCCGCAGCATGAGCTGGGAGAAAAACCATTACGGTTTAATTGGCAAACACCGATTGTTTTGAGCAAACACAACCAGGATGTATTTTATTATGGAAGCAACCGTTTTCATCGTTCATTAAATAAAGCTGACACACTAATTGCCATGAGTGCCGACCAGACCAATGGAAGAGTAAGCGGTAATGTTCCTTATGGCACACTAACAACTATTTCAGAATCGCCTCTTCGTTTTGGTTTAATCTATACCGGTTCAGATGATGGCAATATCCATCTATCAAAAGATGGTGGTTATAGTTGGGAACAATTAAATCAAACAGGAACAGCAACACCTGTTAAGAAAGGTGCAAAGCTCCCGACCACGGACTCAAGGCTCAAGACTCAGAACTTGTGGGTTAGTCGTGTCACAGCTTCACAACATAAAGAAGCAAGAGTTTACGTATCATTAAATGGTTATCGCTTTGACAACTTCGCTCCTCACCTGTATATGAGTGATGATTATGGAATGACATGGAAAAACATCAGCAAAGAGTTACCGTATGAACCCATCAATGTGGTAAGAGAAGACCCGAAGAATGACAGCATACTATATGTGGGTACAGATGGTGGCTTGTATGTAAGTTTTGATCAGGGAAATACTTTTATGAGTTGGAATGCCGGTGCTCCAAAATCAATGCCGGTACATGATATTGCCATTCAGCAAAGGGATAATGAAATTGTGCTGGGCACCCACGGCCGCAGTTTGTACGTTGCCAAATTAGACGATGTACAAAAACTGAAACAAGATCCTGAATGGATGAAGAAGAAAGTAAAGCCAAAGAAAACAGAAAAAAACAGTGACGGCGACAGCGAAGCCGAACCCGGTCAGGAATAAAAAATAGTCAATAAAAAAGCGAAGCCGGTGCTTCGCTTTTTTATTGCCTGCATTTTCATCTATGGTTTCTTTTTTCTTCTAAACACCAGGAATAAAATAAGCAGCAGTAATAAGACCCCGCCGCCAATGTAATAATACATCATCATGTCTTTGGGTTCATTATCAAGGCCTTTGTCAATATTTTTTCTGGTGTCAGCAATATACTTATCAATGAACGGGAATGACCCGTTCATCTCTTTTACTTCCTGAAATTTTACCAGTGCCTTTTTATACCTGGAGTTGTCGAAAAAATCCATGGCTTCTTCATATGCCAGTGATATAGTACTCATAGCCGGATCTATTCTTGCTTTTTTAATATACTCCTGCACAATGGTGCTGGGCACAATAAAATTCATTCCCTGCACTTCGGCCTGGCGTTGATAATCAATGCTGCCAAATGTAGCCAGCCCAATCACTTCCCCTTGTTCATTCATTACAGGGCCGCCACTGTTTCCATGTGTAATGGATGCATCAGTCTGCAAAACCTCCCACCCATCTTTCATATTCTTTTTTGCACTCACCAAACCTCTTGTCAACGATGCTTCGGAAATTGATTCTTCGGAAATCAGCGGATGAAAAGTAGCCACAGCCGGATAGCCAAGCACATATATCTGATCGCCTACCCGTAATGCTTTATCATCACCCATCCGGATGGTGGGATAGGTATGTTTCTTAGTTAACTTCAAAATCGCTACATCTTTTCCCGGAATAGGGTCTCCCTTCGTTACTAATTCGGCAGGAATAATAAGAGGAACAATTTTTCCTTTGGCACCTGAAATACCAAATAAAACACTAAACTCCTTTTTAATTCTTCCCACTTCCATTGTCTGTGAGAAATACCAGGAATTGGCATCTTTCCATGCTTTTGATTCTTCGTCAGTCATCTTGCGGCTCATTGCTTCTTCTAATGTTTCCACATCATCATCCATAATTTTTTGGAAAGCCTGCTGCACAAAATTTTGCTTGGTATCATTATCATTCTCATCTACCACATGGGCATTCGTAATTACATATCCATCAGGAGTTACAATAAATCCTGAACCTACCATTGTTGTATTCAGTTCTTTAGACACTCTTTCCGTTCCCCGCAACATATACTTGCCAACATCCCGGCAAAAGGTCATGATATAAACATTCCAGAACTGATCCTGGGTTATTGTGCCTTGTGCCACCTGTTCTTTTACCTGCTGGGCTAACCCCACTAAGGATGTTTCATCAATCTCGGGAGCAATGGCACTTACTGTTCCCGTATAAGTTGCCTGTATCATTACAGTGCCGGGTTTATTCCGTTCAGCAATTTGAACAGGTGTCATTCCTTTTTGTGCAAAAGATGCTATAGAAAAAAGAAAGATGGAAAAGAAGAAAATTTTCTTCATAACAGTTGGTTTATAGTTGATGCTAAAGATAAATTATTTTGACAGCAAATACTCAATGGCAAGATCATACCCATCAAGACCTAAGCCAATTATGCTGCCGGCAGCTTTGGCACTTACATGTGATAGTTTTCTGAAATCTTCCATTGCCTGTACATTAGAAATATGTACTTCTACTACCGGGGTTGTAATGGCAGCTATGGCATCACCAATAGCAACAGACGTATGTGTGTAACCTCCGGGGTTAAGAACGACTCCATCATAATCAAACCCCACCCGTTGAAGTTCGTTAATCAGCTCACCTTCCACATTGCTTTGAAAATAGTTGAGTTCAATATTGGCATATTTTTTTTTCAGCGATTCAAGAAATTGCTCAAAAGACATGTTGCCGTAAATATCAGTTTCCCTTTTACCGAGCAGGTTCAGGTTTGGGCCGTTGATGATGGAAATTTTCATGCCCCTGTCCCCTAAAGGGGAACTTAGATTATTGTTTTCATTCTTGCTCATAACAACTCTTTAAAGAAAACAATTTACAATTAAAATGGATAATAGCTACATATAGAATCTTTTCTTACTCCCCTTTAGGGGTTGGGGGCATCATTGCTATAAACTCATCAAACAAATACCTTGAATCATGCGGACCCGGCGTAGCTTCCGGATGATATTGTACAGAGAAAGCTGGTTTACCTTTTACCCTTATGCCTTCAATAGACTGGTCATTCAGGTTAACATGGGTTATCTCAATATGGTCGGCTTTCTTTACTGCTTCCGGGTCAACACCAAAGCCGTGGTTTTGTGTGGTTATTTCTGAACGGCCTGATATAATATTTTTCACCGGATGATTCAATCCCCGGTGACCGTGGTGCATTTTAAATGTAGGAATATCATTCGCCAATGCCAGTAATTGGTGACCCAAACAAATACCAAACACCGGTTTTTCTTCTTTCAATATTTGTTTCAATGTTGCTACTGCATAATCCATCGGAGCCGGGTCGCCGGGACCATTGGAAATAAAATAACCACTCGGGTTAAATTGTTTTACTTCTTCCAATGGTGTTTTTGCCGGGAACACTTTTACATAAGCTCCTCTTTCCACCATGCAGTTCAATATATTTCTCTTCACTCCGTAGTCCATTACTGCAATTCTTATTGCTGAGTTGGTATCACCCATTTCGTATGACTCTTTGGTGCTTACTTTAGAAGCCAGTTCCAATCCATCCATATTCGGAGTTTCGGCTAATTGCTTTTTCAGCACTTCTATATCAGTAGTTTCTGATGAAATGATACAGTTCATTGCGCCTTTTGTACGAACATGGGCTACCAAGGCTCTTGTGTCCACTCCTTCTATCGAAACAATTTTATTGGCTTTCAAATAATCATTCATCGAGCCATTCGCCATTTTTCTTGAATACTGATCTTCCAGATTTCTGCCAATCAGGCCGTTTATTTTTACACTGTCGCTTTCCACATCTGCTTCTTTTACTCCATAGTTACCAATATGGGCACTGTTCATTATTAATATCTGTCCAAAATAACTGGGGTCGGTAAACACTTCCTGGTAGCCTGTCATGCCTGTATTAAAACATATTTCTCCGGTAGTGGTACCAATGGCACCAAAAGCAAATCCGTGGGCTACAGTTCCATCAGCTAATAATAAAACAGCGGGTAATTGTTTTTCTTGCATTTTTTTCTCCCCTACTAAAAGGGGCTGGTGTGGGTTAACAAATTGCGCAAATGTAAGGAGAAGTCGGGAGTTTGAAATGGCTGACTTTGAGAGTTTATCCACGAAAATCTGACATATATCTGGGCGCATTTAAAATTTTTACTAAAGTAACAATACAGTTTTACCGCTGAGAACAAGAGATTAAGAGATATCGCAGAGATTCTCTGCGTAAACTTAGCGTCCTTCATTTCTCTGCGATGAAAATAATCCGAAAATTTGAAATACACCCTTACCCGTTACCAGCCGAATAGAGTAAATTTGAACTATAAGAAAAATGACAACTCCTTCTCTCCAAATATTGCCCACTACCCTGCTGGAAAAGTATAAAGCCGGTTTTGACAAAATCTTGCTCCAAAACTTTGACGCATTAAAAGACAGCGAACTCAGCATAGATAATTTCAACTTTTACACGTCTGTTTCTGCCGTTTTTTCTTCTAAGATTGAAGGAGAAAATATTGAATTGGACTCTTTTATAAAACACAAACGACTCGGTGTAAAATACCAACCCGACTACACCCGAAAAATTGATGACCTCTACGATACCTATCAATTTGCGGAGCAAAACAAACTAAGCCCGGCCACCATAAAACAGGCACATCAATTACTTACCAAACATATTTTGCAAAAATCACAGCAAGGAGCATATAGAACAGGTAATATGTATGTGCTTACCAAAGATGGTAAGATTGAATATGTGGCGGCTACACCCGATAAGGTAAAAACGGAAATGCTAAAATTGTATGCTGATATAGAAATTTTATTAGCTGCTGATATATCGGTTGAAGAAGTTTTCTTTTACGCTTCGCTGCTGCATTTGGTGTTTGTAAAAATTCATCCGTTTGAAGATGGCAATGGCAGAACCGCCCGGTTGCTGGAAAAATGGTTCATTGCACAAAAGCTGGGACTTAAAGCCTGGTTTATTGAATCTGAACGACATTACTACGAACAACACCAAACTTATTATAGTAATATTCGGCGGCTAGGGTTGGAGTATGATGAATTGAATTATGAGGAGGCTTTGGTTTTTTTGAGGATGCTGCCGATAAGTATTAATCAAAGGACTGCGTAGAATTTGCGC
>JAYVKT010000101.1:0-3051 GCA_043768195.1 Chitinophagaceae bacterium
CAAGCCGCTCTGGTATAACAGTGGCTGGTGTATCTGGTGCCTTAGAACATGCAGCAAAAAATAACATAATGCCACTTAAAAAAGACAGATAGTTAAACATAAACAATTGGTTATAATTCAATAAAAGGTAAAAAAGGAGTCCCTTAGGATATATACAAAAGTGTTCAGCATAAAGTTTTAGCTATAAAAAACACTTTAGTTCCACTACAATCAATAAACCCCTATATTTAGTAATTTGGCATTACAATAAAGCGTTGCCCCGACATGCCGATAGCTGCAAATGATACAGACATAAACAGGGCAAAGAACCGCAGGGTTGAAATGAAGATCATCAAACTGTAATTACTATGTCTTACAACTGGAAACAATTTACGAGGCGTATTCCCATTAAAGCATCAGCAAAAGCCATCTATGCTGCCTGGACAACACAGCAGGGATTAGAAAGCTGGTTTCTCAGACTTGCACAGTTTACAAAAGCAGACGGCACACCCCGTGCAAAGAGTAGCCAGATAGAAGCTGGCGATAAATACAAATGGCTTTGGTTTGGCTATGATGATACTGCCATTGAGGAACGGGAAATAATTTTGGCCAATGGCTGGGATAAATTGCAATTTAGTTTCTCAGGCGGTTGTATCGTTACGGTTTCTATTAAGCAGGAAGATGGCGAAACAATTTGTGAGCTGGTGCAGGATATGCCAATGCCTGCCCGACTGAATCATTCAGGCGGGGAAGATACAAGTGAACAGCAGCATTATTTTATTGACTGCGGCAACGGCTGGTGTTTTTATTTGGCCAATTTAAAATCCGTTCTCGAAGGGGGATTAGACCTTCGTAATAAAAATGTGAATCTGAAACAGGTGATCAGTGCTTAAGCAGGTTTTTTATACACCTGTTGCACCATTCATCAAAACAAAATTTAGTATAATAAAAAATCATCGTAACTTTTACTTCTAAAATTTCAGGTATGAAAAAAATATTGGTTGCCGTAGTGTTGATGGCAGGTGTTACCGCTGTCGCATTTGCCAGCTTTAACAACAACAAGAAAAAAGCAGGCATCGAAAAGAAAGCTGAAAAGAAGAAAAATTGCAGCCGCTACTGCCCTTTTAGCATTTAATGGGTTTTAAAAAGATTTATACCTCCTATGGTTTTAACAACTATAGGAGGTTGTTATTTCACCGCCCGTACCATTTAACTTGCCTGGTAAATTGATGGAAATTAATTTCACCAAATGAAAAAGATACTCCTGCTGCTTTTCGGCATCCTCCTTACTGGTTTAGCCGGTTTTGCCTGCACTACTTTTTTTATCAATAAAAACGGGCAAATGGTATTTGGCCGTAATTATGACTGGATCACCGGAAATGGCATGGTCTGTACAAACAATAAAGGTCTTGCAAAAACTTCTGACAAAACAAGAGATGGCGAAACTATCAGTTGGGTATCACAATATGGCAGTATCACTTTTAACCAATACGGCAAAGAATTTCCTACTGGAGGTATGAATGAAAAAGGGTTAGTAGTTGAAATGATGTGGCTTGACGGAACAAAATACCCCGGGGCAGACGACAGACCAGCAATCGGCGAATTGCAATGGATACAATACCAACTTGACAATTGCAGCACAGTTGATGAACTGATTGCCACAGATAAAAAACTCCGTATTGCATCTATTGGAACAACCCCTTTACATTTTTTAGTAGCCGATGCAAAAGGAAATGCCGCTACGATAGAATTTTTTGAAGGAAAAATGAAAGTATATCAAGGCAAGGACATGCCTTTTTCTGTTCTTACAAACGATGAATATGCTTTTTCATTGGCACAAACAAAAACAGTAACCAGTTCTTCCGGAGGAAACAGCCTTTCTTTCACCAGTAACTCGATCGACCGTTTTGTTAAAGCCTGCAACATGTTAGAAACATTTCAACAGGCTGGTGAAAACACCCCGGTTATTGAATATGCATCAGGCATTCTTGATAAAGTAGCCCAGGGCACACACACCAAATGGAGCATTGTCTATGACATTACAAATAAAAAAATTTATTTTAAATCACTCGGATTTCCACAAATTAAAAATCTTGCTTTTTCAGCATTTGATTTTACCTGTTCTGTTGCGGCAAAAGCCTGGGAAATAAACCAGAATGTAACAGGCGATATATCAAAATTGTTTAGCAATTATTCAGCAGAGCTTAACCGGAAAATTGTAGAAAAATCTTTTCAGGAAAGCAGGAGCCAGTTCACAGTAAGTGAAGATGGAATAAGAGAAACGTGGCAATATCCAGCCAAAATTGACTGCCACAAGGCTCATAATTAATACCGCCTGTTAAATAGTCAACAATATTTCTAAAAAGCTGAAAATCAAAGCCAAATCAACTATTTATATTTTTTTTAAAAGGCTATTCTAAATTTCAAACCCATAAAACGGGTCAATCCCTTAATTTTGAATCAGGCTACTAACCCCATCAGATTTTTACCCATTTAACTTGCATTTAATACCTGTTAAGTGATTAATCCTGAAACCAGGAGTAAAGAATAATTAAAAGGAAGCGATATGTATACCTATGACCTGCTGGAAATCGGATGCTACTACCTCGTAAAAGACAAAGAAGATGCTGCGGTTACGATGATTAAAGTGGCTGTTGAATCAGACCATTGCCTGTTCATTCAACGATTTGATGAACCTATGGAAACTGCATGGAAATTAAAGAAAGATACCCTGCATGACATAATTGAGTGCCTTAGCGATGAGGCAGTGAAAGCATGGGAACAGCATTTTCAAAACAACCTCGGTGCATTTTACGAAGGCGATGAGGAAGAATAGCCTTACCGGTGCCGGATGCTGAAAGCTTTTACCCGTTCATACAAAATCATTATACAGGCTGATTGAAATAAGTTATTTTTAAGTTATTCAATCATTTTTATGCCTACACATTTTCAAGCAAGAAATATTTTTTTAGCCATTGCCTTTTCCCTTCCGGGATTTGCTTTTGCACAGCCATCTCCTGAAACCGATAGCAATCTTCCGGCTGATTATCTGAGTAAAGAATTTCATGCAGG
>JAYVKT010000102.1:0-2068 GCA_043768195.1 Chitinophagaceae bacterium
GACGCCTGTTATTTTTGAGACATTGGGATTCATTTGAGGCGCTTCGGCGAAAAAGGTTTCAAAGTCCGTTTTATCCGCAATCAGTTGTTGCAACGACAGTTCATCATATCCTGTTAGCCAAAAAACGATGTCGTGTAATTCTGCTGTTGTACGTCCTTTTTTCTCCACTTTTAGTACATAATGCGGATAGACGCTTGCAAAAGACATTTTAAATACTCTTGTATTTTTCAATAATTAATAATTTTTGCATTTGGATCTGCATTGATTTGAGCCAATCTTTCCCGCCAATTTTGGCGTTCCTCAGCTGTTAGTCGCACCCAATCGGTTACTTCGCCAATGATTTTCAAGGGTACTTGGCTGCGATATGAGCGTGTCGGATTGCCGCTTCAAGTACATCCATGTTTATATCTTTCAGCATTTTGAACTTAATGCAATACCCGCTCACACTCGCCTTGCCTATACTTTTTCCATACGTTTGGGCTAAGTATTTTTTATCCTCGATACCAAGGACATAGACAGTGATACCTGTTGTGTTTGCACTCAAACCAATTTGATAAAATTCCCTGGTTGTTCCATCAGCATATTTTATGGTATAAGAACCATACCCAATATTTGGATTAGATACAGTTTTACCTTTATCGTCTTTGCCATCTAAGAACCATAATTTACATTTTGCCAACACCTGAAGTATGTGTTGGTGTAACGTTTCCATGTCGCTGCGTTTTGATTCAGGCTGGCTGATAATATACGCTGCAATTTGTTTTTGTATGTTCATATAAATATAAAATTACGGGTTGCTTATTTGGGCCCTTTCATCCCGATAGCTATCGGGATGAAAGGGGTTATCAAATTTCTCCAGTTACAATTGTTCTTTATATGTTGGGTCAAATTCTACAATCCATTCAATACCGTATTTGTCTCTAAAACAACCAAAATACGAACCCCAGGGAGCATCACCAATAGGCCCTTCTATTTGCCCTCCCACTGAAAGCCCGTTAAATAATTTGTCTGCTTCCTCTTTACTTTCTGCACTTATTACAATTTTACTTCTGTTCTCATTTTCGTTTGTTTTTCCCAGAATTTCCGGAACATCATTTGCCATCAACATACTGCCTTTACCAACAGACAAAGCAATATGCATAATTTTATTTTCTTCTTTTTCCGATACCGGGAATTCAGCGCTTGCAAGATCTTTGAAACGAATAATTTTTGCAAACTCTCCGCTAAATACTGATTTGTAAAAGGTAAAAGCTTCTTCAGCATTTCCGTTGAAGTTAATGTGAGGATTGATAAGTGGCATATTTTTTTATTTTTTAGTGTATTGAAATTTTTTTAACGAAAATCATTTTCCTGATAAAGCTACCAATAAATTTTCCAGGTTGCTTAATGACATTTTCATTCCTTGCGTAAATCCATCAAGTAATCTCTCTAACCTTTCAAATGATTCATTGTAAATAGTAATACTCACTTTTGTTGTTCCGTTTTGTTCGCTAAAAGTATGATTCCATTCAGAACCCGGCAATTCCGGATTTTCAGCGGCGTCTGCAAAAGCATTGTACATTTTAAAGTTGGTTTTTGGGGTAATGGAAATGTATTCCTGTATTACCCAGCGTTCCTGTCCTTCGGGGCTAACCATTGCATAAAATCTTTTGCCACCAACTTTAAAATCCATGTATTTTGTTTTAGATGACCAGGGTTTAGGTGCCACCCATTGATCAAGTATTTCTGCTTTTGTAAAAGCATCCCATACCAGCGAAAGGCCAGCATCAAATTCCCGGGTTATAACTACCGTTTTTGTTGCTTTGTCTACGGTAAAATCAAATAGCAAATTGTTCATTTTTTTTGTTTTTTAATTGTAGATAATACTCTGTCAAGTTGATTAAATCGGGTTTCCCAAATTTTTCGAAATTGGTTTAACCATTTATCAATCTCTTTCATTTTATCAACTTGCAGTGAGTAATAAATTTCCCTGCCTTCTTGTTTTTGTTTCACCAGTTCACACTCTGTTAAAATGCGAAGATGTTTTGAAACAGCTTGCCGGGTAGTGTGAAAATTGTCGGCAATGGCA
>JAYVKT010000103.1:0-2645 GCA_043768195.1 Chitinophagaceae bacterium
AAACCTAACCAGACTGCTACATTAAAAATTCTTGACTATGAAGCTAAGGGTGCAGTGGCTGTGCCGGTGAATGTGGTGCAGAGTGATGAGAAAGGGAAATATGTGTATGTAATGGAAAAAGCAGGCGATAAAATGGTAGCCAGGAAAAAAGTAGTGAATGTGGGTGAAGCATACAACGGATTGATTGAAATAAAAAGTGGATTGACTGGTGGCGAGTTGATAATTACAGAAGGCTATCAAACAGTGTATGATGGGCAGACGGTGACTACAGGGAAATAAGTGAATAGGGAGTAGTAAATAGCCAATGGAGGAATTGCGTTGACGTATTAAGCCAGCCTTACCCCGAAGGGGTAAAATATGAATAGCTCCGGGTGAAACCCGGAGAAAGGAAAACGATGAAATGTATTTGAACCCTGAAGGGGGTCAACAAAGATGAATAGAATTACTACAGTACAAGAGTGCGACGCAAGGGACGATGATAGTATTACTGAAGCTGGCTAAACCAAAATTCAATTGACGATTTAAAATATTTCAGATGAAAAGTAATTTTATCGAAGGAGTTGAAAAAAAATTTAAACAGTTTGGCCCTACCAGTTGGGCGATTGATAACAAAACCGCTGTTTATATTATTGCCATTCTTATTACGCTGTATGGATTGATAAAGTTCAACAGTATGCCGAAGGAGCAGTTCCCGGATATTGTGGTGCCTACTATTTCTGTAGCAACGGTATATGTAGGTAATTCACCCAAGGATATTGAAAACCTGGTGACAAGACCGATAGAAAAACAACTGAAAGGTATCAGTGGTGCCAAGGTGAATAAAATCACCTGTACATCGCAGGCCGATTACAGTTTGATTATTGTTGAGTTCGACACGGATGTAAAAACAGAACTGGCCAAACAAAAAGTAAAAGATGCGATTGATAAAGCAAAAACTGATTTACCAAACGACTTAACATCGCAACCGGATGCACAGGAGTTTGCTTTTAGTGAAATGCCGATCATGTTCGTCAATATCAGCGGCGATTATGATGCGATGAAGTTGAAAGTGTATGCAGATAAAATGCAGGATAAGTTTGAAGAACTGAGTGAAGTGACAAGGGCAGAAATTGTAGGTGCACCAGAAAGAGAAGTACAAGTGAATGTGGATCCGTATAAAATGACGGCAGCAAGGGTGAGTTTTATGGATATTGAAAATGCTATCAGCCGGGAGAATAACGACATTACCGGTGGTTTGATAGAAGTGGGTAATATGAAGCGGACATTGAAAGTGAAAGGACAATTTGCCAGTGCATTGGATTTGCAAAACATAGTGGTGCGAAGCAGTGCCCAGGGTGCATCTGTTTATCTGCGGGATGTGGCAGAAATACGGGATACGATAAAAGATAAAGAAAGCTATGCCCGTTTGGATGGAAAAAATGTAGTGACATTAAACATTGTAAAACGGGCAGGAGAAAACCTGATTAATTGTGCTGACAAAGTAAAAACAGCCGTAGCAGAAATGCAGGCGGCAGATGAATTACCAAAAGATTTGCGGGTAGAGTTTACAGGCGACCAGAGCAAACAAACAAAAACTTCTTTTAATGAATTGATTAATACCATCATCATCGGTTTTATACTGGTGTTGATTATTCTGATGTTCTTCATGGGTGTTACCAATGCCTTCTTTGTAGCATTGAGTGTGCCACTGAGTGTGTTTGTCGCCTTCTTATTTTTACCGATTGCCGATAGCATTATCGGTACCAGTGTTACGTTGAATTTTATTGTACTCTTTGCCTTGCTGTTTGGATTGGGCATTATTGTGGATGATGCCATTGTGGTAATTGAAAATACCCACCGTATATATAATAATGGCAAAGTCCCGATTGTGCGAAGTGCCAAAGAGGCGGCGGGAGAAGTTTTCATTCCGGTATTAGCAGGCACGGCCACTACATTGGCTCCGTTCTTTCCTTTATTATTTTGGAAGGGATTGATTGGTAAGTTTATGATTTACCTGCCTACGATGCTAATACTTACACTGGCAGCTTCATTAATTGTTGCTTTCTTTTTCAACCCGGTGTTTGCCGTAAGTTTTATGAAACCCGAAGGCAAGGAGTATGAAAAGCCAAAGAAATCGGTATTCAGAAATAAATGGTTCCTTGTTTTTGCTATAGCCGGCATTTTATTACACCTGCCGGGTATGCACGGCATTGCCAATTTCCTATTGCTGATGGCACTGTTAATGATACTTAATGCTTATCTGTTGAATGATTGGATTCATGCCTTTCAGAAAAGAGTGTTGCCAAAGCTGATGAACCGCTACGAAAAATTATTGCGTTGGGTATTGGTAGGCAGAAGACCAATCTATGCATTCATTTCCTTGTTTGGGTTGTTTGCTTTTTCTGCCGGGCTGTTAATGGTGAGGGGAAACAAATCAACCTTCTTCCCAAGCGGCGACCCGAATATGGTGTTTGTATATTTAAAATTGCCGGTAGGTACAGATGTAAAATATACTGATAGTATAACAACCATATTAGAAAAAAGAGTAGAGAAAGTATTAGAAAAAGAAAAACCCGGCGCACCAGGCAGTATTGTAGAAAGCATAATTTCTAATGTAGCAGTAAGTGCCAACAACCCAAGAGATAATAACCGGAGTGTGCAATCTC
>JAYVKT010000104.1:0-2477 GCA_043768195.1 Chitinophagaceae bacterium
GGGCTGTAAATAATCTAACAAGGTTCAATGTATTTTTTCCGGAACGGAGGCAGTTCTTTTTAGAAAACAGCGGTGTGTATGCGGGGGCTGATATTACCAATGTAAAACCTTTCTTTAGCCGAACAATTGGCTTATCTAATGCACAATTTAATGCTGACCCGGTGCCTATTGATGCAGGTGTACGATACACCGATAGAAACCAGAAAAGAACCTGGGCAGGTTTGTACGTTCATCAACGGTCATCAGAGCAACAGGCTGGTGCAAACTTTGGTGTACTTCGTTATCTTAAAAACTATGGCAGGCAAAATAATGTTGGCGTAATGCTTACTCACCGGTTAGATGAGGCCGATGTACCAAAAGGTTTTTTGCAAAGAAACAATACTACCATTAGCCTTGATGGTTTTATTCGTCCGAAAAATGATATTACCATTCAATACCTGGCTACTGCTTCAAGAGATAATACCAACGACAGTATCGGTTTTGCCGGAAGTTTTTATGCTGGTTGGTTTCCGAATAAATGGTATGCTTATTACTGGACAGATTTTGTAAATGAAAAATATGTACCCGGTATGGGTTTTGTGTTTGCCAATAATACCATCAGGCAAAGTACGGGTGGTTATTACATCTGGCGACCCAATAAGGGCTGGTTGAGTAAATGGATACGCCGCTGGGACCCGGGAGTATATCTTACCAGCTTTCAAAATGCCAATAATTTTAAATTACAGGAATTTAGTGCCTACTTTTTTCCTGTTTATATCATTACAAAAGGCAATGGGCAAATAGAATATGCAGCAACGCCAACCTGGCAAAATTTTGATTTTTCATTTCCCATTCTTGGCAGAACCGTTGCCCAAGGCAAGTACAATTATTTTCGACACCGGTTGCGTTACAGCACCGATGCTTCTAAAAAGGTTTCTGGCAGTTTGCGGTACGAATTTGGTGGTTATTATAATGGCAGCCTCAATACACTTACACTGGCAGGCAGGGTATCACCCATTCCACACATCGCCTTTACATTAAACTACGAACACAACAACTTTAAAAACTTTGGCACCACCAATGATAATTTTCAAACAGATTTATATACAGCAGGCATAAGGCTTGCCGCCAATCCCCGAATGCAGTTATCAGGCTTTTACCAGTACAATACGTTTGATAAAAGGGGCCGATGGAATATAAGAGGCAGTTGGGAATTTGCGCCGCTTAGTTTTCTGTATTTGGTGTTTAATGAAAGCAGTTTCAAAGACAGCCCGGTACAGAGCCAAAGTTTTATTTCAAAACTTACTTACTTAAAACAATTTTAAATTTATAAACCCAACTGCATTACTACTATGAATCTTTACTTGCGACGCTCCGTTCATCTTTCTGTAATGCTGTTGAGCATTTGCATAGCATCCTGCACAGCCGGTAAATTTCCTTTTGCCAGGGCTTACAAAGCTATGAATACAGCAGAGAAAGCCATCACTGATTCTATACTATTACATGCTTTAGACCATGAAGCACTATACACTTTATGCGACACCTTAAAACCAATGAGTAGTGTAAAATTTTATCATCTCCCTATGTTTAGTACCAATAAGCAACAGCAGGACTCTGCCATTACAGCATTACAAAATCTGCAACTGCTTGTAAATAAATTAGCACTTAAAGGAGATGTACAGTTCATATTAAACCCATTTGAAAGAGCAAATAGTATTTATAAAAATGTTGAGTTGTACGTCATTCGTAAAAGCCGGCTGCAAAGTATCATCAACACACATCAGAACTTTTACAGCCGCCTTGGCATTACATCACATACACCAGCCGAAACAATATTAGCAATAACCGAATATGAAAATAAGTATGACCGATGGCGCAGCTATGGTTATTTATTTGGCTACCCCGATTATGCAGTCGACTTTTTTGTAAATGCAGGAAAATCACAAGACAGTACAAAAGAATTTGTGAAGAGAGATTTTTTTCAAATACCTGTGTATGCATCCAGCAGCGGGCATTTCACTTATGCTATGCCAAAGGGCCATCAGCCAGGTGTGGTAGATTCATTAATTTATAAAAGAGCTGCAGTTACCCTGAATGCATATAAGTACTTGCGGCAAAAAAATATCACACCAACGAAAATGAATACCATTACGCTTCTTAAAAAATTAAATAAAAAATACAACCATGTCAATAGCAAATAACTCATCGGCCCAAAAAAGGAGGCTCCCCGTTACCGTATTATCTGGCTTTTTAGGCGCAGGCAAAACCACCTTACTCAACCATGTACTGCACAATAAAGAAGGCTTGAGAGTAGCCGTTATTGTAAACGATATGAGCGAAGTAAATGTAGATGCCCAATTGGTGAAAAATGAAAACACCCTTAACCGTACCGAAGAAAGATTGGTGGAAATGAGTAACGGTTGTATCTGTTGTACGCTTAGAGAAGATTTGCTGATAGAAGTAGAAAAATTAGCCAACGAAAATAGGTTTGATTATTT
>JAYVKT010000105.1:0-3169 GCA_043768195.1 Chitinophagaceae bacterium
TGCCATCAGCACTATATCTTTTTCCAGCCCTGCATATAATTTCAGGCTTGGTGGCAACAGTATTCTACCCGCTGTGTCCGGCTCCACATAAGTGGCCCCGTTTAGAAAGGCCCGTCTGAATTCTCTCTGTTTGGGGTCAAATTCATTTAACCCGCCAATTTTTTCAGAGAGTGGCCTCCATGTACTCATCGGGTAAAGAGCTAAGCATTTTTCAAAACCCCTGTTGATAACATAAGTCTTGGTTTCTTCCACCGGCAACTGCTTCTTCAGCCCTGCCGGGAGGAGGAACCGCCCCTTGGCGTCCAAAGTAGCCTCGAATTCTCCGAGAAGTCCTATCATTATCAGTGAATTGGGTCAATTGAAAAAATAATTGACACAAAATAACACTTTTTCCCACTTAACAACCAAATATTTGAAAATTTAATTTTTCCCCGTTCATTTCTTAGCTGAAACCCTTTATAGTTAAGGATTTCCGAGGATGTAATTTTTTTTTGCCAAAAAATCGCTGTATAGGATGTGAATAGCAGTGGATAAGCTGTGAATAGTGGACAGATGCAAGATACAAATGAGGAAAACATCCGTACTTCGCAAGTAATCAACAGAGGTAAACAACAGTTAGTTGTGTTATGACTGACCCACAAAACATATCCATTCAAGATTACTCGTATTCTCTTCCAGAAGAAAAGATTGCTAAATACCCCTTAGCAGAAAGGGATGCATCAAAATTATTAACATATAGAGAAGGAGAAATATTAGAAGATACCTGCAAAAACATTACTCATCACATTCCGGAAAACTCATTACTGATTTTCAACAACACCAAAGTAGTAGAAGCAAGATTGCTATTTAAAAAACCGACTGGTGGTACTATTGAGATATTTTGTCTTGAGCCACATGAACAATATGCTGATATTACCACAGCCATGCTTCAAAAGGAAAAAGTGTTGTGGAAATGTCTTGTGGGTGGGGCTTCTAAATGGAAAGCAGGACAGATATTAGAAAAAAGAATTCAACAAGCCGGGCAAGAAACTATTCTATTTGCCAAATATATTGAGAAGAGAAACGACTCCTTCATTATAGAATTATCATGGACACCTGCTGCACTCAGCTTTGCAGAAGTATTACATTATGCTGGTGCCATTCCATTGCCCCTATACATTAAAAGGGCTGTTGAAGAATCGGATCATGAACGATACCAAACAGTATATGCTCATTTTGATGGTTCTGTAGCTGCGCCAACTGCTGGTTTGCATTTTACTGACAACATCTTTAATCAACTTAAAGAAAAAAATATTCAACCTGATTTTGTTACACTGCATGTAGGTGCCGGCACTTTTAAACCAGTGAAAGCTGATACCATGCTGGAGCATGAAATGCATGCCGAATGGATTGATGTTTCAAAAACTACGATTGAGCATATTTTAAAAAGTCTTGATAATAATATTGTTGCCGTTGGCACTACTTCACTCCGTACTATAGAAAGTTTGTATTGGCTTGGAGTTAAGAGTCAGGAGTCATTAGTCGTGAGTCGTCAGCCAATACAGTTGCTGCAATGGGAAGCCTATGAAATGGATGTTGCAGATATTTCTGCAAAAGATTCTTTACAATCATTGCTAAACTGGATGAAGGACAACAAACTGGAAAGATTAATTGCTAAAACACAAATATTGATTGCACCGGGCTATGATTTTAAAATTGTGAAAGGGCTTGTCACCAATTTTCATCAGCCACAATCAACGTTATTATTATTAGTTGCCGCTTTAATTGGAAAAGACTGGAAAGAAGTTTATGACTATGCCCTGCAAAACGATTTTCGATTTCTCAGTTATGGAGATGGAAGCCTTTTATGGAAAAGACAGAATAGTTAGGATGTTCATTGAAGAAAAAGAATTCATCAAAAAAATAAAGCTTTTCAGCGTAGAGAAATTATTAATTATTAATTACTACTTTTTAATTCCCTATGATTTCTTCAATGGCAAATCAAGTGTGAAAGTACTACCCTTACCTAAAGTACTTTCTGCTTTAATGTCGCCGTCATGAGCTTCTACCATTGTCTTTACATAACTTAATCCCAGGCCAAAGCCTTTTACATTATGTACATTACCTGTATGTGCCCGATAGAAACGTTCAAAGATCCGCTTCACGGTATCTCTGTTCATACCAATGCCATTGTCTTCAATCTTCATGGTAAAATGCTTACCGTTTGATTGGGTTGTCAATTTTATTACTGGTGGTGTGTTTTCTTTGGCATACTTAACAGCATTGTCCACCAGGTTATTCACAAGATTTGAAAAATGAACTTCATCTGCATTAACTAAATCGTTCTGAGCATTTAATTGCAGCTCCACTTTTCCCTGTTTATCTTCTAGCTGTAACATAAAATTATCAACTACATCCTGTATTACTTCATGCACATGCACGGGTTGCAGGTTCAGGTCAACCTCTTGTTTTTCTAATTGCGATGCTTTTAATATTGTTTCCACCTGCCGATTCATCCGTTGATTTTCTTCCTTTATAATACTACTGAAATAGCCCAGCTTTTCCTTGTCATTGATCACCTTTTCATTCCTCATGGCATCTACCGCCAGCGAAATAGTGGCAATCGGTGTTTTAAATTCATGGGTCATGTTATTGATGAAATCGTTCTTGATATTAGCAAGCTTTTTCTGCCGCAGCATTGTTCGAACAGTAAGATAAAAGGCAGCCAGGATAATTAAAGTAAAAGCCCCTGATAAGATTATCCTCCCCCGCAAAGACAAAAAGACAAGATTCTTGATATCAGGCACCACTACGATAAAAACTTCATCAGGTGAAAGGTTTTCTCCCGGGCTACCACTTGGTGGGGTGAGTGGTGTAATAAACGGCGCATTGTTTACTGTGTCCTCATAATAAACAGCAAAATTTTCTGATTGGCGGGTAAAGGAATTTTCAATTCCGTTATTGGCAAATGAAGCGATACCAAACTCAAATTTTACATCTTTGAGATTATTTTGCAAGAATGCTTTTTGTAATTTCTTTTTAATATCGTCTACACTGAACTGCTGCCCTACAGTATTAGGTTTCAAAAAATCAATTGAAAAATCGTCTGATATAAAAGGTTTTTTTCCGCCTGCGGCATAGCTGCCTTTATGTAGCTCCAGTTCCTCACCCACCATTGTGGTGGCTTTAA
>JAYVKT010000106.1:0-3684 GCA_043768195.1 Chitinophagaceae bacterium
CCCTTTGAAGCAATAGAGAGGCGTATTTTAAAGCAATTATTACCAAGCTTAGTTCCTTGTTCAGGTTTTTGCTCAAGGCTTTCGATCAGGTGTAGATATTCAGTTTTAAGCGAGGGATATTTTTTGCTCAATCGTTTTAATTGCTTGTCAAAAGGAGGTATAGGTAAAATATTAAAGCTCATTATACAAATCCCTTGCAGATTTCAACTTTAATTTACCTTGCCTTGCCAATGTAAGGTTTTCAACGGCTTCTTTTATTTCTTCAATCAATAAAGCCTTGCCTTCGGAAATTGTTTTTGTTTTTACATACGGCAAATTTTTAAGCACCTCTAACAAGTGCGGTGCTTTATTATCCGGTATATCTAACAATAGTTTCATACTGTAAATTTAAGTAAAATGTATCAGAGCCGGGTAGTGTTTCTGCACAGTAGGGATTTTAATCGCTAAAACCTACCCATTTGACCTTAGGCGGGACTTTCTGACACAACTTGTACCGCTTATTTTCGGTTGGCCTTGGAAGGGTACACACGGCTGGTAGTTACTACCTGGTATTTGAGAAAAAATACTTCTTACTTTTTATTCTACCTATTATTAGCTATTCTTTGCCCCTTTTCATTAAACCATTTTGCAAAAGCTGTATCTCCTTGTACCAGCGTTTCATGTGTAAATCTTGCGAAAGCAGCATACTTGTCAATACTTGGATGAAGGCCCGGATAAAACTCCGGGTCAGAAAAAAAAGCTCCATAATAATGTAATTGAGTAGCTTGCTCAAAAAAAACATTCCTTGCTGTACCAGTACTAAAACCTGTTTTATTTTTTTGTGTAATAATATTAATATCGAAACTCTCGATTAATGCAAGAGAAAACTTACTCTTAATTGAATCGATAAAACTTAATGGCAAATTATTTACTACATACTTATCAACTTTAAAGCCGTTAAGTTCTTCATTTGATGTTATAAGTCCCCCCATTTTATCTGAAAAAAGATAGCACTCAGCATTCAATACATGGTTCTGATAAAAAAACCTTTCTAGTGCGATCGGGAAACTATCTGTATAATAAAAAGGATACCATTTTCTGATTTCAAAACTATCCACCCCACTCTCAATATCTTTTAGAGATATTTTTTTAAGATATTCGTCAAGAACATTCTTTGGCAAAGGAGTTTCAAGCAATAAGCTTCTTTTAATACTTTCCTTCTTGTTAGTATTACAACAAATTACCAGAAACCCCATTAATCCAAATAGCAGTACACTACTTTTCATATTTATTGTTTTGTAAAATTAAGAGCCTGATTAGCCATGACATTCACTTGCCATCCTGCAATCCAAAATACCAGCTTTCTGGACTCTGTCGCATCATTAAATGGGGCATAAAAAATTCTGTATTGATTTGTCTGACCTTTTTCACCAGCTCTGATTAGATTCTCATAGGCTACCGCTCTTGACTCCATATAAAGACGTATATCATTCCCATCGAACATTTTAGCCGACTCCTCTTTATAATAAGGGCTGAGTGCTTCATGATCCCGATAATGACTCATTACGATATTCTCCTTATTATTATGCCATGCTATCAAATCTAACCCATGAAAAAGTTCATGACCTAATGTAATACTTGATGTAAAATAAACCATATCGCCATTCGAAGCAGATTGATTGTAAGCAATATTTACCTCTTGATTATCAGCTGACATTGTTGTAACACCCTCTGAGTTAAGCGAATTATTCAAATGTGTAACGTTGATTTTATTTGTGCCAACAGAAATCGCAGCTAACAAATAAGCTCCAAATATGTTTTTTGAAAGTTTTTGAATATCGTAATTAAACCCATCTGCATTTGAACCGGAGTAATTAATATTATTTATGCTTGTCCCATATTTAATGCCATTCCTACCGTTAAAAATTTTATTAAAAGCATCTAGCAACGGACTGCCCCCTGTAGAAGATATCTGATCTAAAATTGTACTGATGAAATTTAATAAAAACCCCTTCTGAATATCTTCCGCAGTGTACTTGGCAAATCGATGATGTGCATCATTTTCCCAATCTTGCCCAGACCTAACCATCCCACTCAACATCTGAAACCCACCCTGTTCCTCATTCATTGCCACAGCTTTCATTCCATCCGGATGATTTCAAATTTACACCAAAGCTTTGCCGGGCTTAGGGTTTCAAAGAACTTTATTGCTTGAATTTATACCAAAATGTGTACTTTTTAACTGAATTTCGACAATTTATTTTACTTTAAAACTTACTAGTATGGAAAATCAAAAAAAACGAAAAAATTATTACCATTCTTCCCTTTCTTTGAAAAATTTATAAGCGATTCTAAGAACGGTAAAAGGCTACAGCCCAATGGTAAGCGGTTAAGAACGGGAACAATAAATAATTATATTACGTTGTACAGACTGTTGACCACTTTTTGTAACAAAAAAAAATTCGAATTGCGGCTCCGTGCATTGCGGCACCTTAGTCTAAGGGATCTTAAAGCGGAGAGAAATTACTGGAAGAAATTTTATAAGCTTTTTACCGACTTTCTCTATAACGATATAGGCTGTTACGACAATTATGCCGGAGGAAATATAAAAAACCTTCGCCTCTTCTTTAGTTATCTTAATAAAGACCTTGGATTGGGGGTAGGGGAGTTTTACAAATTATTTTATGTCAGGAAAGAGACTATCCCTATTTTCCCTCTGCTACCGGAGGAATTAAACTTTCTTATCAGCGATACAAAATTTGAAAGATCACTTTCTGCGAGAATGAGACAGGCAAAAGATGTGTTTGTTTTTGGTTGTACTGTAGCCCTACGGATTTCGGACCTGATGGCACTGAAAACCTCCAATATCAGGATTGTTAACAATAAGTATTACCTGGCAGTGAGATCCCTTAAAACAGGAACCGACACCCTGATAAAGCTACCCTTGTATGCTGTGGAAATAGTTTTAAGGTATAGTAAGCTTAGGAAAAGCCTATTGCCTTATTTTACCGCATCGGGCATGAATAGTTACATTCGGGAGTTATTACGGTTGGCTGGATTTACACATCCGGTAAGCAAGAAAAGGGAAAGGAGAGGAGAAGTAGTTGAAATATTTCCTAACAGTCAGGGTCTGAGTAAAACATTTCGTTTTTGCGATCTGGCTACTACCCATACGATGAGGAGAACAGCCATCACAACTATGCTAAGCCTTGGTATGCCAGAGGCGGTAGTAAGAAAAATAAGCGGACATGCACCTGGAAGTAAAGAATTTTACCGCTATGTGTTATTAGCCCAAACCTACCAGGATCAGGAGAGTGATATTGTATTTGAAAAACTTAAAACAAAACAGTTGTTGGAAAAGGAAGCATCGGCTATTTCGTAGCTGCCCGGAGTCCCTGCCCACCGCACAAGGCCTGGAGCAGGAGACGCCGGGCGGGAATAAAACAAAACAGTGTTGTTGGAAAAGGAAGCATTGGCTATTTCGTAGCTGCCCGGAGTCCCTGCACACCGCACAAGGCCTGGAGTAGGAGACGCCGGGCGGAAACAAAGGGGTGTCCTATTAACCCTACTTGTTGGTCTCTTGCCCAGGCTATATAACCAACACACAAGACCAAATCAGCGGCGTGTTGCTTTTTTACGGAATAACAACAGAGACGAAAGCTTTAATGAAGACTTGGCAGGGAAAGAACGATATTTTTCCGTAGC
>JAYVKT010000107.1:0-2247 GCA_043768195.1 Chitinophagaceae bacterium
CAGATTGAAATACAAGGTGGTGGTATTGTAAACAGAAAAAATATGAGTCTTATCTCAGGACAAAAATGGGCGGTGGGTATTTTTATAGACGAAGCCCCGGCCTCTATTTTACAGTTGCGTTTGCTTAGGGCCGATGACCTGGCATTGGTAAAATTTTATGAAGCCGGATTTGTGGGTGTGGGCAGTAGTTTTCCCGGTGGAGCATTGGCCGTTTACACCAAGGAAAGATCAAATGAAGATGAGAAGCCGGACAAACTTAGTTTTATAGAATATAAAGGTTATTCAATCGCCAAAGAATTTTATACGCCAGACTATAGTAGTAAAGAAACTAAACAGGTGCTTACCGATAACCGCACAACGCTTTATTGGAACCCGGATGTGTACACTGATACAGAAACAAAATCAGTAAAGCTGAATTTTTTCAATAATGATTTTAGTAAAAAATTTAAAATTGTGGTAGAAGGGTTTGATGCTGCCGGAAAATTGATACATGTTGAAAAGCGAATCGGGAACTAATAATAATGTGAGTTATTAAATAGCCCAATACATTTCTCGCAAAGACCGCAAAGAAGCAACGGCGCAAAGAATACATAGAACTACTCTTTTTCACTTTGGTATTATCTTTTCACTTTATGCATACCCGCAATAAAAATGCCTCCGTAAGGAGGCATTTTATTAAAGCAAATATTTTATTATCAGAAACTTGCTAACACAGTAATCTTTGGCTCTGGGGCAACTTTGCCGCCATCTATAGCGCCGCCGGTAATGCCATAATCGGCCAGTACAATGCTAAAAGCAGAGCTGGTAGTTATTGCACCGTCTTTAACCACAATAGTAGCAGAAGTGGAAACGGGTTTGCTGAGGCCTTTTACTGTCAGGTTACCGGAAACATCTACAGTATAACTGCCGTTTTTATTGAATTTTACTTCACTCAACTTAACAATTTTACCTGTAAAAGTGAATTTTGGAAACTCTGTTGAGTGTAACCACTTTTCACCATTAAAGTGCTCCTGAATTTTTGGATTAGAGAAAGCAAAATTATTTACCGCGGCTTCAAACATGATAGTGCCGGTAGTTTTGTCAAGAGAAGCAATTACGGTTTTATTCTCAGCTTTTGGTAATGCGTCTTTTGGTGTAGTGGCATCAAAGTTAACAACAGCAGAAGTAGTAGTTACTTTTTGGGCCATAGCTCCACCGGCAATAGCAATAAGAGACAGGAATAGAATTGTTTTTTTCATTTGTTTATTTTTTATAATTAATACTTGTTTGTCGTCCGCCATGGCGGATTATTTTTTGTTTAAAGTTGCTCTTTTAAAATTTATTGAAGTAGAATCGAGGATCATACTATAATCACTACCGCTGCAAACGCCTTTTAATGAGATGTTATCTCCGGCTTTAATACTTTTTGTTTTTAAAAAATCTTTTTTATCAAGGGAAAAGTTCAGAAAGTGCCGGGTGGTGTCAATCAACTTAATATTTACAGTCGAATCAGCTTTAATTTCTGCCTGCGATACAGTGCCGGTAACCGCCAGGATTTTCTCCCGATACTTTTTATTTGCTGCTGTATCGTTTGCCGCAAATTCACGGATTAAGTCAACAGAATTAACCGTGTAATCAGCTTTTATATTTACTGTATCGTCAAACCTTTCACCCATTATATATTTCTCTCCCATCTTATAGCCACCATATGCAAGAACCGGACCTGTCAGTAACCAGATAAGTTTGGGTAACCAATTTTTTTCGGGAAATGCGGTAGTAATAAGACCAGCAGCACAAAAAGCATGGATATAAACGGAAGGTTTTAACATACTCCATACGTTTTTGCCAATGCTAAAGTCAACTGCCAGCGTATTACTAAACAGAAAGTAAACAGTGATAAGGGCAAGTGACATTGCTCCGGCGATAAACGAGAAAGGAACTACTTTCTTTTTTAATAGAATAAAGACGATAGAGAGAGCAGCGAATATTGGAATAAGCCAAAAGAGGTAAAAAGAAAAACCAAGTGCCGGACAAGGATTGTCAGGTCCGGACAGGGCTACCGAAGTTCTAAAAAAATCACCAGTTGCAATAGCTGAGCCTTTTACCAGCATCCCATCCCAGGAAACCCAGGGTAAAAAGAATGATAAAAGAAGACCTGCACCAAAAACAAGGTGAAGCCATTGTGTAATCCCGGTTCTGTTGGTCGTATTTTCCATTATTGCTTACTAAGAACGACTATTTCAACGTAGTGGTTGCGAATGCCGCAAA
>JAYVKT010000108.1:0-2155 GCA_043768195.1 Chitinophagaceae bacterium
TTTACAGAGATTATATAAAAACAATGAAAAATTAAGTGTAAAAACAGGAGGTAATTATCTTTTTTTAGTTATGGAATCAAAAGATAAAAAGACAGGAAATAAAATAAGGACTTTTGATATTGTTTCGCTTTATGACGCAGCAGACATTGCCAAAAGAGAATGGAAAATCCAATTAGAAGATTTTAAGAAAAAAATTTATGAAGATTATCTTACAATAAACAAGGCAGATAAAGTCCTATTTGCTTTACAGCAAAATGAATTAGTGTATTTACCTGAAAATTCAGATGACATTGTATTAAACTTTACTAAAGAAGAATTTGCCAAATGGGTATCTCAAAAAGAAAATAAAATCAAGTTTAATAAGAGAATTTATAAAGTCGTAAAATTTTCGGGCAAGGATTGTTTTTTTATTCCGCATAATTATGCAAATACAATTAGTATTTCAAAAGACTTGACAGAGGAACAAAAAGAAGACTTAAAAAGACAATATGGTGAGAAGAAAATTCCAAAGAAAGAATTAAATTTTGAAGAATTCGGCTCTTTTGGCACAAGTGCAAAAACAGAAGTAAATGAACATTTCGTAAATATTTTAGTCGATAAAAAATATAATACAGAGCCAGTAAAAATCCAGGATTTCTGTATTAAATTAAAATCCGATTGGTTAGGCAATATCAAACTTGACTTATGATCAAACGCACCCTCTACTTCGGCAATCCTGCTTATCTTAAAACAAAAGATGAGCAGTTGGTTATTGTGTTGCCAACCGAGATGGTAAACGGTCAGCCCCTGCCCGAAGAAACTAAAACAGTGCCTATTGAAGATATTGGTATAGTAATAACAGATAACCAGCAAATAACCATCAGCCAGGCATTAATAACAAAACTGCTGGAAAACAATGTGGCTTTTATTACTTGTGATAACCGCCACCACCCCACCGGCCTGTTGTTAAATTTAGATGGGCATAGTTTACAGAGTGCCAAATTTCAGGCGCAGATAGAAGCTACGGTGCCGCTTAAAAAACAATTATGGCAGCAAACGGTAAGTTGCAAAATAAATAACCAGGCTGCCTTATTGGAAAATATAAGAGTACCTGCTAAAAACATGCGTAACTGGGCCAACGAAGTAAAAAGCGGCGATGCTGAAAACCACGAAGCTGTTGCAGCAGCTTATTATTGGAAAAATATTTTTCCTGATTTTTTATCATTTAAAAGAGACCGTGAAGGAGAAGCCCCCAATAATTTATTAAACTATGGCTACGCTATATTAAGGGCTGTGGTAGCTCGTAACATTGTGGCCAGTGGCATGTTGCCTACCCTGGGCATTTTTCATAAAAACCAGTATAATGCTTATTGCCTTGCTGATGATATTATGGAGCCTTACCGCCCTTTTGTAGATAAGGTGGTGGTGAACATTGTAAACCTTAACGGAAAATTTTTAGAGCTTACTCCATCAATGAAAAAAGACCTGTTGAATATTCCGGCTATGGATGTGATAATAAATAATGAAAAAAGCCCGTTGATGGTGGCTGTGCAAAAAACTACCGCATCGCTTGCAAAATGTTTTGAAGGTACACAACGCAAAATTTTATACCCGTCGCTTGATTAAATGAAGGGCTTTATAAAAATGTAAAAATGTGGCTGTCGTCCCGACGAAGAGCTTGTCCCGCTAATGGCGGGAAGGGATATGCCCGGCGATGCTGCAGGCTGGCATTGAAAGCAGTTTAAAGAAAAGTGAACTGCTTGATTTTTTGCAAAGGGTTTTCAAAATTTAACGGAGGTCTTTGTGTAAAGTTGATAGCTGTGCTGAATTAGCAAGCTGCAGCTTGGCTCAGCAGGTCCCTCCTTCGTCGGGATGACAGCTTTGATTTGAGCAGCGAAGCAGTGATGAACATTTATAAATGGATAGGCTTTGTACAAATGCAAAAATGCGGCTGTCGTCCTGCCTGTCCCGAAAACTTCGGGAAGCATAGCGAAGGATCTGCCCGGCAATACTGCAGGCAGGCATTGAAAAGTGCTTACTAAAAGGAATAGTGGTTAAAACAGTTTTGCAGAGGATTGTGAAAATGTAATAGAGGGCTTCGTATAAAATTGATGGCTTTTGATGAATAGCAATCTGCAGCTTTGTTCAGCAGGTCCCTCCTTCGTCGGGATGACAG
>JAYVKT010000109.1:0-8739 GCA_043768195.1 Chitinophagaceae bacterium
GCTGGGTTTGATGCTGATGGAAAGAAATCGAATATACCTGATAGCAACCCTTGTGCTGCAAAAAAATACCTGGTTAATACTTTTCAAACAAATGTAAAATGTATAGAAGGTAGAGATAAAATTGAAAGCCTATTAAAAAAACAAAAAGGCGTAATCAGTGCTTACCTGGATATAAATACCGGGAAACTTAAAGTAGAACACACTAACGAAATCACTATTGCACAACTGCAACAACTAATACTAGATGCTGGTATTGATACAGATGGTAAAAAAACAACCAACCCTGATAATAATCCCTGCAAACCAGCTATTGTAAAGAACGACAACAAGCCTTTTGAAGTAACCCCGCCCAAAAAAGTAAATGAGGAATTACTGAAATCAAAATTCACTACCATAAAAGGCAAAATATTTTACCGCTATAAAATAGAAAATGAACAACCTGTTCATACTGATTTAGGCTTACAAACAACTTTCAAAAAAATACCATTTGGCCCTACTTACAAAATAGTAGAAGATAAAAACTCATTCCCTTCTATTGCAGCAGCACAACGCTGGCCAAAAACAAATGATAACGGTACTCAGCCGTTGAAGAAAACCAGCATCAAGATTATTTATACCATTCTTACTTCAAAAGAACAATCACCAAAACGGTATGAGGATTTTATTTTTCCAATTGAAAACCCCAAACCCGGTGATGATGCAGGCCTATTTGAAAAAACGATGATGAATAATTACGAAATAGGCCGTGGTGAAACAGAAGCGGATGGAAGTTTCTCTTTTACGTTTTATAATCAACTGTCATTAGGCTATATTGGAAGTTTTGAAGGGTTTAAAAAAATATTCGGAAAGCTTGACGACGGTGCTCCCCGCCCTAACGATGCTTATGTAAGCACCGGCAATTTTCACATGTACGGAGCCATTCGCATTCATGTAAACGATAATGAATTTTACAGTCCTGATATTCTATTATTTCCCAAACCCGGACAAACGCTGCAATTACCTGATGAGGTCGCATTGGTAAATTCTTTTGACCTTACTGTAACAGTAAAAACAGATTCTTTAATTTACGACCAGGTAAAATTCCGAAATGCCCCATTAGACGATTACCCGGTAAAAGTTGGCCGCCTGCAGGAAAACATTGCGAAGGAATATGGTTTCTTCCCCTTTGAAGCAAAAGAACAAAGTAGAAAAGGCATGACATCAACTACTACGGATGGAAAAATTTATAAAATATTTGACGATAGCGTAACAGATGGTAATGGCAGCTATGAATTTAAAAACCTTTGTTATGCAAACGAACATCTTTTGCAGGCACCGGAAAGTCAATATGACGGAAGCTTTGTTTATAAAATACAGGACAAATCAATCAACCCGGAAAAATATGATAACTCTTCTAGATATGATCCTAACGACATACGGTATAATGCAACATTGAAAGTTAAAAAAAAGAATGTAGAAATATTGCTTGCACCAAAACTGCCAGAGTTATATGTAAGAGCTATTTCCAAAGTAAAAGGAGATACAAAAGGGCTGGGCGGTGTGACTATTAATTTATCAAAAAAATGGTTGGGGTTATATCTGGAAGAAGCCAAAACAGTAACAAAAGATGATGGCTATTGGCAGGTAAAAGATTTACCCGTAAGATATGTGCAGGAAATGGATGCCAGTAAAAAAATGATAACAAGAGTAAAAGGACCGGGACGACGATTAAAATTTTCCAAACCTGGTTATGCAGATGTGTACTTTCCTTCCAAAGGGGTTGATTCATTGCAACTAGGACAACGCTGGCCGAAACCGACTGAAGTAATAATGACCGGCAGTGCCTCACTAATGGGACATGTGCAGAACGAAGAAGGAAAAAGTATTATCAGTGAAATAAAAGTAGCCGACGGGCCTTATATAAAAACCAAAAGAGTCTTTAATCATGATGGAGCTTTCTTTATTGATAATTGCGAAGCAGGTACTAAAATAAAAGTTATTGTGACCCCAGCGGCTGGTCAATATTTTCCTGATACATTATTTGTAGATATTCCGCCCGGCAAAACAACTAATCTGGGTGCTATTGTGTTGAAAGAACGATTGCACCGGGTAATTTTTAAGGTGAAAGACGAAAGCAATAAATTGATTGCGGGAGCAGTTGTCACTTTTAACAACAGTGTAGATACTTACACCACAGGCAAAGACGGCCTGACTGGTAAAATTGAAATTCCCAACGCCAGTGATATATTTCATATAGTTGTAAATGCTGCTGGCTTTAGCAGGTATGATGAGTATATAATAGTACCCGAAAATGAAACTGCCATCACTATTCCACTAACAATAAAAAAAGGAAAAATAGTAAGCGGTTATGTAAAAGATGCGGTAACAAAACTGCCTGTCAGTAATGCAAGGGTTTACACTACGAATG
The DNA here is from genome assembly GCA_043768195.1 of Chitinophagaceae bacterium. GTDB lineage: Bacteria > Bacteroidota > Bacteroidia > Chitinophagales > Chitinophagaceae > JJ008. The sequence goes on from JAYVKT010000109.1 coordinate 2,408, forward strand.
GTTACAATGAAGATGGTGCTATAGAAACAGAAACCTACACTAATAAAGATGGTTATTATGAAGTAATAGGAGTACCGCAACCTTTTAAAAAATTAAATCCTGCTACCAATAAAGTTTCCAGCAGCCGCATTATTGTGTATGCAGTAAAATCGGGAACGCCGGCCTACCTGCAACAACAGCAAGCTACTCATGACAATGAAACCAGTAATATTAATTTTGAACTGGAACCATTTAATTGCAAAGCTGAAATATGGGGCTTACCTATTGAAGTAACTTCAGTTGATAAAGCTGGCAATACATTTAAAATTAGTGGTGCTTTTGTAAAGCTTCCGGCCAATGCCACTTTCAAAGCGGCCAATGCAAATGCAAAACTTCCGTTCAAAAATTTAGCGGTAAAAATTACCGCCGGTAATGATTTGATAGATACAAAAACATTCGGCAATAACTGTACTATTGAACCTTTAGCAGATTTTATTACAACAGAAGCCAGCACCTTAAAAATAATCTTGTTCGATAAATTTAATTGTGAGCTGACAGGCAATCCACAAAACCGCGGCTACGAAAACCTGGTGGTATCAAAAAATAAAGGCACAAACTGTGGAGTAGTGAAAGGATTAGTGCAAAGCCAATTGGAATCATTCAACTTCAGCTATAAATATGATGGCAGCTTTTTATTACAAACACAATATAAAGACAAAATTAAAAATGCTATCAATAGCAAAGAAATGATAGATGTTTTTGGTGCAGCCAGTTGCATTACTGTTAGCAATAAATACCGGCTCTCTGTTTTAGCTGGAAAGGAAACCTTCAATCTATTGGATTTCAATGCCCGGTTTATTAATGGCATTAGTTATGTAGTAAGGGATACTTTTTCACTGGGTGTTGCTGTTGATTTAAACGTTCCTTTAATAAACGACAAAACATTGAATGCAGGTACTATTAAAGTAATGCAAAACAATTTTATCTGGAATGAATACAAAGACAATGTAAACATACCATTAGAAAAATGGTTTATAAAAGGAACTGGCTTGCAATACGATAAAAACCAGGGTGGCTTTAGAGTGTTGGATGCTGAATTACAAACTAACCTGCCACAAATTCCGTTGAAATCATTAATCATTAAACCTTACTCCCTTGATCTGGCACAGGAAAATATTGATGCAGGCAAAACAATTTCACTTGCCGGTGTAGAACCTTTGTATTTAAATAATGCAAAACCCGCCTTAGTGTTTGATGAAGTATCGCCGCATGATCAGCAACCCCATTGGCGGCTCAATCTTTTTAATGGCACTAATGAACCGGTTGCTTTTTTACAAAACATACCAGGCTTAGCTAAAGATGATAAAATTACTATCAATTTATTCAGCAATTTCAGTGATGGTGAACAAAAAATAGATATAAAAAAAGCCTTTCATTCATTTTTTAATGTGCTGAAGCAGGAAGTAATTGCTATAGACATGAGCAGTAATTCTTTTACCCTGATCGGAGATTTAGATTTAGAAATACCCGGCTCCAGCAGCATTACTGGCCGGTTAAAATACATGAAAAGAAATGGTTCGACTGTTTGTATTCCTGAAAAAATAAATACCGATGTAGAAGGAATTGGCAAAGTTTCTTTCAGTGGAAACCAATCCATAAATGATTGTGTATTAAAAGAAAATTATTTTTCTGTTAATGGTACTGCTACCATTTATGAAACAAATAAGAATGATAAGAAAAATGTAATTCCGCTTTTTGCCCAGATAATTAAAGAAAATGATACTACCCGGTTGGAACTGGTGAAACAAAAAGAATTTCCGCTTGGTGCTAACAGTAAACAAAAAATGATAATTACAGAAGGCCGGGCTTTAGTAGATAGTGGAAAATGGGGAAACCTGAAGTACACTACCCAACTAAAAGGCTACGATGTAATTAATAAGCCCGGTGGGGATATGCTCGACTTCGAAGTAAAAGGTGCTATAGAATGTGACCCATCCAAAAAGAAATTAGAACTGGATGGAATCAACACCCCTTTTGGGGATTTAAAAATCATCTTTGACTTTGCTAATAAAAGTTTCAATGGCAGCCTTAAATTCAAAAATGCTAAGCTTGTAATCCCGCCGGGTTTGTTTATTCTAAATGATGGCGATGTAGAAGTCCAATTAGATAACAAAGGATTTGTTATAGTGGGTGAATTCACATCGGTTGACTTTACACCAATTCCGGTACTAAATCCTTTTCAATGTGGTATAGCGTTGGGCTGCTACACTGGCCCGCTACCAGGCAGCATGGTTAACAAATTGCGAAATGTTAGTGTTCTTCATCAAATACCCCCAGAACTGGAAAAGGGGCTAATCGGTGCTTATATTAGTGTTTCCAAACGAGAAAAACAAACTGTCAAAGTTCCTATTCTTGAAACACCAAGTGCAGAAGTCCTTATGGAACTTGAAATAAGAACAATGGTAAACTTGAATAAAGGCTGCGCCACTTTTGTTGCTGAAGCATACGGAAATATGTCAGCAATAGCATCAATATCACTACCCCTACCTGCGCCACCCTACGAATGTTTAAACAGTGTGTATGGAAATAATAAGGTGTACTTAAAATTTGGTTATAGCTGTGAGACTGGATTATCCTTATTTGGAGATATGGGAATAGAAGTTGGTGTAAAAGCCTGTAATATAGAAATTGGTCCTGTTACTTTAGGGCTATACGTTGGTGTTGAAAATGGTGAATTCAAATTTAATCCCCACTTTTAATGAAAAAATATACTAAAATATCATTTCTGATTTTCTTCCTATCATTTGCATTCATTGCCAATAGTCAGAAGAAATTAAACGACAAACCAAATTTTTACCTGTCTGCTGTTAACAAGCAAGTTATTATTAAATATAGCTTCCCCAAAAATAGCAATACGGATAAAGTGAATATTATTTTATATCGGGGTGGTGAAAAAAATGAAAATATAAAAGCAATACACCAATTAAATAACCTCCAGGTTTCTGCCGACTATTATCATATTGATTCTACGCTGCCTGGCCAAGGTACATATCAATATACCATTGAGGTAATAAACTACGATACAGTTATACTTCGGGAAAGCAAAATGGTTTACGCCTATCCTGCTGGTCTTAGTCCTGCTATAAAAACATTTGAGGCAACTGCAAAAAAGCAAACCAATGAAGTCACCTTGAAATGGGAATTATCCAATACCTTTTTAGCCAGCAATATCGCAATTCTCCGCAGTAGAAAAAGAGAAACAGGGTATACCACTATTGCTACGGTAAAGAATACAGAGAAAATCTTTTTGGATATAGTGGATGATGCAAATGAACCTTTTTTCTACCAATTGCAGATACTTGACTTATCTAAAGCTGAAAACATCTATACTCCCACTATTTATGTACTGCCCGATTTTGTTATAAAGCCTCAAACAGCAAAAAATGTTCGTGGCTTTACAAGGAGAAGCAAACCCATTATTAATTGGGAAAGCACAGATGCCGCCAGTCGTGGTTTTTATATTTTTAAAAGAAGCAGCGGAGATGCTAAATTTTACCAGGCAACAGGCATCATCATAAAAGATAGTAGTGAAAGGTTTTCCTGGACCGACACCAGCAATTATTTAAAGCCGGGGCAAATTTATGAGTACTTTTTATTAGCAGAAAGTAATTCCTACACAAAAAGCGACCCTTCAGACACAGTAAGAATAAGTATTGAGAAAGAACAAGCAACAATTATACTACCTTCTCCGCAAGGAATCCGCATTATACCTAACAACGATGCCTCCATCAATATAGTATGGGACGCCAATAGTAGCAATGAAGACATAACAGGCTACTCCGTTTATCAAAAGAAAACAAATGAAAGAGAGTACCGTTTGTTACCGAATGGAAATACAGGTTCAGAATTAAATTACTTCACCATTATTAATCCCGATGCAGGCAGCAGTTTTATAGTGAAAGCAAAATCAGGTGATAAAGAAAGTGCAGCCAGCCGTCTGGTACAGTGGAACGCAAAACAAGAAAAGACATTTGGGCCAAAATACCTGAAAGGAGAAGTAATAGAGAATGAACTAACCATTAGCTGGTTGATAAGTGACAATACAGGCATTAAAGAATACAAACTATACAAATGGACTGGCCGGGATTATACGGCCGTACAAACTATTGATAAAAACACAAATAGCATAGTGGTAAAAAATTATACTGCTGGAGAAAAAAATCAATACATGCTTACCGCTATCAATCTAAAAGGTGCAGAAAGTGAAGGAACAAAAGCAATTACAGTTTATTAAGTTAATATGAAAAAAACAGCAGTACAAATAATTTTATTTCTTATATCTTTCATCAGCCATGCTGAAAGTTATGCAGCTATAGATTCTACCCTACCTCCTTGCATAAAAAACAAAGTAGATTCGAACCAGCTAAATGTAACAGAGTATGATTACAAAGGCCAGCGTTGGTTTGTTACAGCAATACAAAATCCAAAAATTGAAAATAATTCTGATAAATTAACAACCATTAAATTTTATACCGACAACTGTAAGCCTGCCTGTATTTGGCAGGAGGGAGGAATAGCCGGATTAAATAAAGTAACCCCGGACACCATTGATAAAACTAAAATTTTACTGATACGAACTATAAAATTTGATACACTACAAAAAAAGAATAACGATTATTTACCATACCCTGTTATCAAATTAGCTGATTTGCGACAGGGCATCAATATACAAGAATATTTGTATAAAAATCAACGTTTATACTGGATCAATGTTCCTCTTACCGCTACTAAGCGTAAAGAACTTCTTGATAAGAGAATTACAACTGTAGACGAACCTTATTACGATGAGAAGGGAAAAATAGTTATTCTATACAAAAGAGCCCTGGAAGGAATGTTTACGAGATCGGCTCAATGGGTACCGTCTTCGGTAAAGCAAGCAGATGTTATCAAAATCCCTAACGGGTATTGGTATAGAAAAGATGGTACATTCAAAAAATAAACTCTTAAATAAAAATAAAATGAAAAAGACAATCCTTGTTCTGGCAGCGATAACATTTTTAATTTCCTGCAGCGAAAAAAAGAAAACAACAACAGACGGATCAACTACAGAAACTAGTAGCTCATCCAGTAACGAAAGCAGCGACGATAAAACAGGCGAATTTTCCATTGATGGAAAATCGGTTACTGGTAAAGTAACAACCCAATATTTTGGTAGTGATAAAGAGAAGTCAAATTTTTCCGTATTATGCCAGCATGATGAAAGTGCCACCAGTGCAAATTTTGAATTGCTGCAGGTTACGTTCGTCAATGAAAAAGATGCGACCACTAATTCAGCCTTAAAATTAGTTGATGGGCCAACATTACCAATGACAGAACCAGAAGCTGGCTCTTATACCGTTTCCCTTTCAGGTGTTGGAGATAGTTTTAAAGACCAGCAATTTAACGGTTCGGATAAATCAACCGGCAATGTAACTGTATCAGACAGAACTGTAATTATTAAAGACCTTGTTTTATTTACCAGAGATGGTGATAAGAAAACAGTAAATGGTAAAATTCCATTTTAGTCCCGTTAACCATTAAACCATTCTTACAAACCAAAGCGGCTGTCAATTATGACAGCCGCTTTGGTTTAAAAGGCAGAATCATTAAATACTAAATGCTGTTTCTACAATCTCTTTCTGCTCCTGCTGATGTACTTTATTGTAGCCGGTAGCAGTAGAAGCAGAAGCCTGGCGACTTATCACTCCGTAATTAATACTGGTCAGGTTCATTTTTAAAAATGAAGCAGCTCCCATATTCAATGGTTCTTCCTGCACCCAGAACCAGGTAGCGTTGCCATACTTTTTGTGCAGTGATTCCAGTTGTTTATAAGGCAATGGATAAATTTGTTCCAGCCTTACAATAGCAATATCAGTTCTGTTTTCTTTCTGTTGCCGTTCAGCCATATCAAAATAAATTTTACCGCTGCAAAAAAGAACTTTCTTCACTTTGCTGGTATCAGCAAAACTATCATCTATCACTTCTTTAAATCCGCCATTGGTAAATTCTTCTATACTGGAATATGTACCCGGGTGACGGAGATTTGCTTTAGGTGAAAAAACTACCAGTGGTTTTCTAAAAGGAAAAGCTAATTGTCTTCTCAAGGCATGAAAGAAATTAGCAGATGTGGTAATGTTTACTATTATCATATTCAACTCAGCACATGACTGAAGAAAACGTTCCATGCGGGCACTGCTATGTTCCGGCCCCTGTCCTTCATAACCATGTGGCAGTAGTAATGTAACCCCATTCATCCGGTTCCATTTTTGTTCCCCGGCTGCAATAAACTGGTCAATCATTGTTTGAGCACCATT
>JAYVKT010000110.1:0-2809 GCA_043768195.1 Chitinophagaceae bacterium
CCGGCAATATCACCCCAGGTAGTTCCTGAATCGGTGCTTAGTTGCCATTGAAATGCCGGAAGAAGAAAGCCCGGTGAAATAACTGCATCAAAAGTATAACCGGTTTGATCATCTAAGCATATATCCACATTACTACCACTTCCCACTATAGACGAACTGAGTACCGGGCCGCAGGGGCGGAACGTAATATCATCCAGGGCAAGATCATTACCAATGCCACCGGGTGCATTATTTGTCATGCGGAGTACAATAGTTGAATTAGCGGCAGTTGTTGTAAAAAAAAATCCAAATTGTTTCCATTCTGGCAGCGGTGCAGCGGCTATGTCACCAGTATTATATTGATTTAATATAATACCGGCAGTAGTTTCAATATTAAAAGTAACATTTGGTCTGATGCCGGCCGGAGATATAAGCACATTCATTATCCAGGCAGAAAATTCATAGGTAGTAGCAGGGCAAAGGCCGGTTAATGTGGCCACAAAAAAATCGGCTGGTTGAAAAGATGCATTCACCAGCATAAAATTACCATTGCCGGTGTGATCGGCATTTACCGAATGCCATGTATTACCAAAACATCCGGAAGTGGATGAAGTAACGGTGTAGAAACCATCATTGGGACAAGAGGAACTTGTATAGGTATAGGAAGCCGGTGGAGTAACGCCGGGATTGAAGTTGGGGGTATTGCCAAAAGTGATATTAATAACCGGATCGCCAAGGCTGCCTGTGCATGGCTGTGCAGCGGAGAGTAATGACAGGCAAAGAATAACCTGTAAAAAAAATATTCTTTTTCCCAAGAAGGCACCGGAAGTTCTAATCACTGATTCGGTATAATTTTAACAAGCTAAATTAGCCTTTTTGCTTCTCTGCCAACGGTATTTATAATTTTCGTTCCCTTATCAAATTTTATAACGCAATAACACAATTTTTATCAGGCATTATCAGAAAAAAAGGTCAGCTTTATGGCTCATACTAAAAAATACAACTATGCTACAGGAACTGATTAAAAAATTACAGAACGAACATGGATTATCGGCCGAAAAAGCTGGCGGCATTGTTTCCACCGTAACCGGATTTATTAAAGAAAAAGTTCCGGTGGTGAAGGATGCCATAGAAAATATGTTTGCTGCAAAACCTGCTGAACCCAAAGCCTCCGCATTTGATCAACCTGCTGCTGAAGAAAAAAAGGAAGGACAAAGTTTTCTTGATAAAATAAGTGATATGATACCGGGACAGGCTGGTGAAAAAATTGAAAACTTTGCCAAAAGTGCCGCCCACAAAGCAGAAGAAGTGTTTGATGCAGTAAAAGAAAAAGCAAGCGAAATGTTTGGTGGAAAGAAGGATGAAGGTAAATAATCGCAGAGGTTGATAAGAAAGGGAAAGAGTTGATGGAGTTTTTTTGATGTAGGGGAATTAAGTTTTTTGATTCCAGCTAAAAAGAAAAATTATTTTATCCTGCGAAGCTTGCCGGGATTTTGATAAGTATTCCAGAAACGTAATAGTTCTATTTCTCCTTTCATTTTATTTATCCGGTAGATTAAAGCAACCCTTTTGTGTAATAATGTATGCCTGATATTTTGCTGTTTTTTATTACGGGGTGACCCAATGCCCGGCTGTTTTCGTAAAAGAGCTAATTTCTTTTCAACTATTATCGCAAAATTATTAACTTCTTTTTCTGTCCATGCAGTTTGCAGGTACTGCATATTGTCCACATAGGTTTGCAGGGCTTTGGAAGTCCAGCTTATTTTGAAAACCATTGCGGATATTTTTTCTTTACTTCTTCGTGGGATATCAGTTGGCCTTTATCCGCTTGCCTGATTGCTGTTTCCACATCAGCCCTTACTTCATCGGGCATAGCATCCCACCAGTCTGCTTCTGCATCTACTTCCAGCATAGCATGCACCATTTTCACCACTTTTTCATCAGCATTATCAATATATTTTTTTACCTCAGTCCGCATTTTTTTGACAGCACTCATACTACTTCGTTTTCACAAATTTACTCTTTTCGGATTAAAATATAAAGGATAGTAAAAGGCGATTTTATCCCATAAAAGCCACTATATGTTATGCAGGGAGCCACAGAAAAGAAAAAGTTCCTGCCTTACACCTTCAAAAAACCCAACTCATACACCTGCGGTTGCAGTTTTTCTGTCAGTGTTTTATACGCTTCTTCAAAAGCTTTGAAAGACACCGGTGCAAAATCGCCACTGGCATTTCTTGCTTGTAATGCTTTTCGTATTTGATACCAACCTACATCGGCACGGTTTAGTTTTAGTTCATCTCTTACCGTTCTTACATCGGTGTTGGCAAAATAGGCTTGCCATAATATTTTTCCTTCGGCTAATACTGCTTGTGCTTCTGTTGACAGTTCTTTATCTGATAAATATTGAACCATAAAATCTGACTCAAACCTATCGGGTGCATTTACCTCCTCTTCTGTAAAAGGAATAAAATGATTAACGATACTCCATTTTTTACCGTTCCATTCAAGGTCGTTGGCACTGGCTGTTAAGTTGCTGCCATTAAAGAGCATCCATATTACACAATCGTTTTTAAATTCATCTGTTAATGGTTCTGTTGGTTGTAAAAATTGGTCTCTGTCGTTTAGCCAGGTGGGTTTTATTAACCTTCTAACAGAAAATACTGTCGCAGCTTGCAAGAGGTTCTCTGGATTTATATAAAACCCATTTCCTCCGCCGTATGGCGAAGAATAAATGACAGTTTGTTGTTCGGCATGTTGCAAATCATTTACTCCGCAATACATATATGCAATTGCTTTCTCTGACCAGTTTTTTATTCGAGGGTTTGTT
>JAYVKT010000111.1:0-2847 GCA_043768195.1 Chitinophagaceae bacterium
GGCTGACCGGTACCTTTTTTTTCGTACTGAATTTGATTTCCATTTATAGGCATGAATTCCTGGGCAATTAAAGAATTAGCCACAAGTATACATGCTGGAAGGAAGAAGAACTTTGTAAAAAATATATTCATTTGTATTCTTTTTGATAAGTCAGGCTGGTTTGAATAGCAGCCAACAGTTATATTACCGCAACTGCTTGTATCAAATTTAATTGAAAATTAAGACTTCTCGATCCTAATCCCTCCTCGCATCCAACGTAAACCCAACCGTAGTACCTACTGCTTCCGTACTGCGTACATGTATCGTTTGTCCGTGGGCTTCTATAATGTGTTTGCAGATAGATAAGCCAAGGCCGCTGCCTGTTACATCAATGCTGCGGCCTTCATCGGTGCGGTAGAAACGTTCAAACAAACGGGGCAGGTGTTTTTCATTAATGCCAATACCATCATCACTTATTTCAATTAAAATATGTTTGCCATCTGTCTTGTACATACTGGCAGTAATGTTGCCCCCCTGTTTGCCATACTTAATAGAGTTTTCAATAAGGTTGGTAAACACCTGTCTTATCTTTTCTTTATCGGCAAAAACTGTTAGCGGAGATTCGCAACCTTTTTTAATTCTGCAGTCAATATTAAAAACTTCAGATTTTATCGTTAAGCTTTCAAAAACATCTTTTATCAATTCCTGTATTACAAAATTCTGTTTGTATAAAACCAATTCCCCTCTTTCCAGGCTGGATATTTCATCAAGGTCATTCAGCAGGTGAGTAAGGCGATCCACATTCTTAGCAGCTTTCTGCAAAAATTTTTTATTAACATCAGGGTTAGCTAATGCGCCAGCTAATAAAGTGTCAACATAACCCTGTATGGCAAACACCGGCGTTTTAAATTCATGAGAAAGGTTTTGCAAAAATTCTCTGCGAAACTGTTCATTCTGCCGAAGCAATTCTATCTCTTGTTTATTTTCTTCGGCCCATGCTTCCACATCTTCCCTCACCTCATCAATGCTTTTTTGCGGCAATATATATTTGTAATAAGTTTCTTCTTTCTTAGTAGCCTTTGTCTGGTATATGAATTTATAAATGAGTTTTATTTTCCGGTAAATAAACCGCTCCAGTACAAATGAAATGAGTAAGTAAGTACCACCGCCAATGACTATAAACGAACCCACCGCCCAAAGCCAGTTTTTTACTATTAAAAACACCAGCAGGCCAATAGAGACCGCCAGCACCAATGCTGTAAATGCCGAAAGTTGCCGGGGAGAAATATTTTTGGTGGAGAACATAAATGCAAGTTACGAGTTGTGAGTTTCGAGCTACGAGAAGTGGCTGAACATTTGAGAAGATTGCTCGAAACTCGTAGCTCATCACCCGAAGCTTTCTCTCATAACTCAAACTTATACCCCACACCTTTCACTGTAGTAATGCAATCTACCCCCAGCTTCTGGCGGATTTTGCGGATGTGTACATCAATAGTGCGGTCGCCAACGATTACATCATTGCCCCATACCTGGTTCAGTATTTCATTGCGGAGAAAAACCCGGCCCGGTTTCAGGGCTAATAAATACAGTAGTTCAAATTCTTTTTTTGCCAGCACCACTTCATTGTCTCTCACTTTAATAATGTAGCGTTCCGGGTCTATGGTTACATGGTCAATGGTGAGAATTCTTGCATCCGTTTTATTTAACCGGCGGAACAAGGCATTTACCCGGCTCAAAAAAACTTTGGGGCTGATGGGTTTGCTTACATAGTCATCGGCACCGGTTTCCAGCCCTTTTATCTGTGTGCCTTCGTCGTTTACCGCCGTCAAAAAAATGATAAGTGTTTCTTTAAAAGCCGCCTGTGCCCTGAGTAGCTGGCAAACTTCTACTCCCGTCTTTTTGGGCATCATCACATCTAATATGATAAGGTCGGGTTGGGTGCGGCGGGCTTTTTCCAGAGCTTCATCACCATCTTTGGCAGTAATTACCTCGTAGCCTTCGTTGGCAAGGTTGTACTTTAATATTTCAAGGATGTCCGGTTCATCGTCTGCTATCAGTACTTTCCGGGCTTTGTCCGAAAGAACTCCTTTGGAGGTTTCCATGCAGGAAAAGTTTTCGCAAACCTAACGGGAAATAGTTTGGCAGAGAAATTTAGAGGTACTCGTTTACACAGACTTAATGATAAGTTAACCTGAAGGGTTTTGGCTGAATTTTTTTATAATAATCAGACAGCTAAATAGGATATAAATCCGTCTATATCAATATTAAACAGGCAAAAACACCAATATCTCCCGGTCTTGTTAACTTTACGCTTCAAATCCTTATGACAGCAGCAACAAAATACATATTTCTAATAGCCCTTTTTCTTGGTTTGGGCAGGGCTACAGTAGCTCAAGAATCTTTTGCTTCCAATAATGTATCTAATGTCCAAAATTGCGATCCATTCCAAAAAAGACAACTATTTCATGGATATATTGATGAACAGCAAAAAATTATTCTAAAATCAGATGGCAAAAATGACAACCAGTACACCCCATCCGCTGATGATGAGATTAATTTTTTACTCACCCAAACAGTAATAAAAAGGGTAGATGCATTGCAATGCAAAATAGAAGCGGACACTCTTTTAAAAGATCAAAGCAGGGTAAGATACCTGCGGGGAATTGAGTACCTGCTAAAATTTTTTAGCATTAATATAAAAGCTAAAAAAATAAAACCGGCGATACTTCCCGATATAGTAACAGCGTATGAAAAATGTGTGCAAATGGATAAGCAGGGGCTGTCAATTGAAAGCATAATAAATCAATTTCCGTATGAAACAGCTTATTCAGTTATAAGAGCAGATAACACCACTTTTGAAAAGAATAG
>JAYVKT010000112.1:0-2049 GCA_043768195.1 Chitinophagaceae bacterium
GACCGGGTGCATACAATTCATCTGCATCTATTTTTGTAATGGCTCCTGATGCAATATCTACAACATAAAAATTTCTTGCATTGTCCGTAAAATTTATTTTTTTACTGTCAGGCGACCATTCGGGATAAGCATAAAATCCTGTACCATTTAATTTAAAAATTTTTGCTTCGCCTTTTCCATCCTGTGGTTTTAAGTACAGTTGATATTCGCCACTGGCATCAGAAAAATAGGCAATAGTTTTTCCATCAGGCGACCAGGAAGGATATTTTTCATGTGCCCCCGTGGTTTGTGTAATATTCCTGTAATCTCCTTTTTCTGCAGGCGCAGTAATAATTTCACCACGGCTGTCGAAAACTACTCTTGCCCCTGTAGGAGAAATATCTCCTGCACGGATATAATCGCCACCTTTTACAAAGCGGCTCCTTAGTTCCAGTAAATCTGCAGCAATACCAATTTTTAATTTTGTTGCAGCAGATCCATTTATTGAATAGCTATGCAAATAGCCAGCCTGTTCAAAAACAATATTGCCATTTGCGGCACCCGCATTCAACACCGGAAAATCTTTATACTTAGTTAACTGGTCAATTTTTTTTGTAGCAGTATTGTAGGCAAATAAATTAAATTCTCCGTTACGGTCGCTTCTGAAATAAACGGTGTTGCCAACCCACATCGGACTTACATCATTACATCCTTCGGCAGGTTGTGGAATTTTTACAACACTTTTATCAGCAAACGAAAAAATATGTATTATAGATATCGTGCCGCCTCTATAATGTTTCCATTGTTTAAAAGCATCACTTAAAGGTGTGTAGGCCATTTGTTTTCCATCAGGCGAATAGTTTGCCCAGAATGCGTTAGGTATTTCTAACTGGGTAGCCATGCCACCATTAATCGCTACAGTAAATAATTGAGCATAGCGGCCTGTAAATACATTTCTTTGTGAAATAAAGAGTACTGCTTTTCCATCAGGTGTAAATCCCCTTACAATGTCTGGCGAAGGATGCCAGGTTAGACGTTTGGGTACACCGCCTTCAACAGGAATGATAAATACATCTGTATTGCCATCGTACTGTGCACTGAAGGCAATTGTTTTTCCATCGGGAGAAAATACGGGGCTTGATTCAACGCCCCTATCTATTGTTAACCTCCTGGGTTGCGATCCGTCGGCTTTAGCCACCCATAAATCTTCTGCATAAATAAAGGCAATATTATTTGCGCTTACAGCAGGTTGAGAAAGCATCCTGGTATCGGTATTATCAACTGCAAAAACCGGAGTGATAAAACCCGAAATACAGAACAGCATAAAGCAATAAAATTGTTTACAGCGTTGCATAGTTTTTAGTTAAGAGTGAAGAAAATCAGGATTATAATATTATATACAAAAAACGAGAATCCAAAATTTGATTTGGCGGGTACGGATTATTTACGACTGCAGGGATATGTAATTTTACCTGATGATATTTTTCTTTACGCCCTCTTTGGTAATGATGACGGGTTTAATAAATCCCTGGTCATCAAAATACATGTTCTCAACACAGGTCTCTCTTGAATTACCATCAGTTTCGGTCAATGGCCGGCGGTGATAAACGATATACCATTTATCCTGACCGGGTATTTTAATTACGGAATGATGCCCTGCACCGGTAGCAATTTTTGCATCTTGCTGTAATATTTTACCAATACGCTTAAATGGCCCAAGCGGATTATCGGCTATGGCATAAGCCACACTGTAATCGGGGCCTGTCCACCCACCTTCGGACCACATGAGGTAATATTTTTTATTACGGATGAACATGAACGGCCCTTCAACATACCCGGCAGGCGTTATTTCTTTAAAGATGGTGCTGTCATTAAAAGAAATGAAGCCGGTAAAATCATTGTTGAGTTTTGCAATATTGCAATGCTGCCATCCGCCGTAAATAAGGTAATGCTGACCGTTGGTATCTTTAAAAACAAACTGATCGATAGGCTGTGCGCCATTATAAAATTTATCTACCAACGGTTTTCCCAAGTGATCTTTAAACGGCCCTTCCGGTTTGTTTGCAACTG
>JAYVKT010000113.1:0-2333 GCA_043768195.1 Chitinophagaceae bacterium
TACAAATTCGTAGTTGTTGACTGCGTTTTTCCAAAAAGCATAGCGGCCTGCAGTTAATACCTGTTTCAACAAACCATCCTGGTACTGCAACACAATTTCGTTATCGCCTGCTTCAATTACCTGCAAGGCGTTGGCCAATGCAGTATCCTGCAATAAAATGTTTAATTCTATTGGTGCAGTAAATGGTTTGGTTACATCATATACCATTATGGTTTCGTTATACCACAACCAATATTTTCCTTCCTGCAATACTTTTTTGTATTCGCCATTTTTAAATACCAATGCTATTTGGTAGGCGTTAATTTTTATTTGTTTCATTTTGTTTGTTTTTGCCCGCAGATTTCGCTGATGGCGCTGATTAAATTTTGTTTTAAAGAGCCAGGGTACCGCCACCGGGTAAATACGGAAGCTGAATTTGATAGTATCGGTTAATACAGTTTACAATACCTTATTAATTACACGGATGTAAAAAACTATTATTGCTGCGCTGTAAAAACCTGCCCTACCTCAGTTCGTGCCTGCTGGTATTTACCCGGTTTTTGTATGGGGCCACCGGGCATAACATACAAAGGGTAATACACTGGCTTTGTTTTCACCATTTTTTAAGAAGCGGTGTTCTTCTTCTTTTTAAGAAGCATCCTCATTGCTTTGCGTCTACCATTTTCGCCATTCTTCACAAGGAAGAAGTGGGAGTCGAACCCACAAATTGTCTACTGCTCTAACCAACTGAGCTACCAGGTTTTAACCCGAGAGGAGTCGAACCTCTGTCCCGTAGGTGATGGCGGATATTGCGCTATTGCCGCAACAGCATACAGATAGTTACTACGTCTGTACTATGGTGCTTTTTAAAAACACTCATCCGGTTTGCTGATAACAGGCATGTATCCGTCTTGCCGTTAAGCAAGTTTTTGTGTTGAGAGTTTTACTTCAACAATATTTTAAAGAACTTACTGCACTACTTTATTTGCACAACTGCTGCTTGCAAAAGCATCGGGCTTGGCTTTAAAAGCAAACCCCATTCCCATAATGTAACCCATCGCTTCTTTCAACGCATCATTGCTTTTAAATGACGGGTTGGTATTTATGTCGGCATGCACTTCCATATCTACATTGTACACGGTAAAAATTCTGCACAACTCGTAAGCCACTTCAATACTCTTTGCTACTTCTGTAAGCATCCTTTGTTTAATGCTCATTTTTTGCAAAGTAATTTCGTTGTTGATATACATAAACCCTCCATTACCTTTTCGTATAAAAACAATTACAGTGGCAAACTCCGTCTCTTTACTCCCGATGCTTCGACCGGGACAGGCTTTCACCTGGCTATCGGTACCAATACATACTTTTAACTGGTGGCCCATTTCTTTTTCTTTTACAATCACTGCCCTAATTTCATCTTCAATTGGCCGGTTAATTTTTTGTCCGCTTAATTTTCTCCATTGCTGTTCCATTGTTTTCCCAACAGGTTTTTTTAATTTTCAATAAACTCTCTTCTGAACCCCAGCACTTCAATTTTTTGCGGCTGTTGGTCTTTTTCATGCTGATTGGCAATTTCTGCAATCGTCATGGGTTTGTTAATGATGGTACTGTTGCCGAAATGATCGCTTAATGCCTGCGATTTTTTCACACCCAGTTTTCCAAATTCGTATTTCGCTATCAATCTTCCCTTGCGCATTAAAGCACTATCGACAAGTGTAAGCGAATTATTAAAAGTGCAAATGAGCTGCACATTTAAAAAATCTGCCAGCAACCCGTCGGAAATATTCAACAGGTTTGATACTGATGAACTGTTGCTCTGCCTTCTGTCCATAATAATATTTTCCGCATCTTCAATTATCAATACGGTATTAGGATTATCGATCAGCAATTCCACAAACTCCGGATCCATCAGGTTGTCGGCTACTGTTGGCGATAAAAACAATACCCGTTTTTTTATCTTCCCAATCAGGTAACGCAGGTAAGTTGTTTTGCCTGTGCCCGGCAAGCCGTGCAGCAACACAATACCTTTATCATTTTTAGCATTCAGCCTTTTTTGTATCAACGCATCTGTTTCTGCAAAATCACTTTCGTAAAAAAGGTCAATGGCCAGTTTTGTTCTTTTAATTTCCATTGCTTTTAAGTCCAGCCCCCTACCCGTTTTTACAATCAGGTTTATTTCCTGCGGCTGCTTTCTTTGTTTTTCTTTAAAAAGATTTACCAGGTCTGTCAGCTCCTGTATAAAAGCAGCCTGTGTGCCATCATGCAATATTTCGCAATAGCTGTCATCAAACTCCAGCAGGCAATTGTTTTTAAGAATGACCACTGTTTTATCAAACTGGTATTTCTTTTTTTGT
>JAYVKT010000114.1:0-3952 GCA_043768195.1 Chitinophagaceae bacterium
GACCATTTCAATGATTTCTTCATAATTATGATTGTTTGCACCTATAAGATGAGCAAAAATAAACGAATTGTCTTCGTTAGCAGATGAATTTTTATACCGAAAGGCATTAGTCAATTTTCTCCAGTGCCTGGGCAATGTCGGCTATAAGGTATCCGGGATCTTCCAGCCCCACATACATACGGATGTAGCGATGCTCTTTATTAGCCGGATTAAAATCTTGTACCGGAATGCCTGCACATTTTGGAATAGCAAGGCTTTCATGCCCACCCCAGCTAACGGCCATCATAATATGTTTCAGGGATTCGCAGAATTTTACAATAGATTCCCTTTTAGCTGTTTTCAATACAATAGTAAAAAGGCCACAGGCACCTTTCATTTGTCGCTTTGCCAACTCGTACTGCGAAAAGCATTCATCTAAAGGAAAAAGTATTGACTCTACTTTAGGATGCTGTTTCAAGTAAGCAACTACTTCGGCAGTTGATTTTGTAATTCGTTCAATCCTTGCGGGCAATGTCCTCAATCCTCTTATTAATAACCAGGCATTGAATGGTTGAATACCGCTACCAATATTCAGGTACTCGCTGTCAAATATTTTTTTCATCATCGCATGACTACCGCATAATACACCGCCTAATGTATCACTATGTCCGCCGATATATTTGGTGGCTGTTTGCATGGCTATATCAATACCCATTTCAATTGGCTTTTGATAAAGTGGTGTGCAGTAACTATTATCAATTAATGTAATGATACCTTTTGATTTGGCTAATGCCGCCACTTCTTTAATCGGTTGCAACGCAAAATCCCAACTGTTGGGTGATTCAAGATAATAGAAAGTAGTGTTGGGCTGAGTTGCTTTTTCCCAGTTTTCTATTTTTGTTCCATCAATATAAGTAGCTGTAACACCGAAGCGGGGCAATATCACATCCAGCATTCTTTGCACCCAAGTGTAGGGGGCTTTTACTGAAACAATATGGTCGCCAGATTTTACATTGGCAAAAATGCCTGCGAATATGGCGGCAGCACCATTATTAAATACCAGGCAATCTTCTGCACCATCTAATGCTGCTAATTTTTTTCGAAGAATATCAACGGTGGGGTTTAATCCACGACTGTAGAGATAGCCACCCATTTCATCTTCAAAAGCTTTGCTTAAATCAGCAACTTTCTTAAATGCAAAATTGCTGGTCTGGATGATGGGCGGTGCGACGGCGTTGAAATAATTCTCCCTGTCTTCACCCAGTTCATTGATGATTTGAGAAATATCCATATCAGGAATTTGTTTGACCAGTAGGTTTTACAGCCCTTACAACAAAATACAATGCAATGAAACCGGCAAGCACTCCTAATCCAATTAATGATAATTTGGTTTCGTTGATTAATAGACTGATAGCAACAAAAGAATAAGCTGCAATAAAAATTAATGGTAGCAACGGATACAACTTCATACTATAAATGCCCGTTCCGTTTAAATGAGCTGTTCGTTTACGGATAATGAAAATACTTCCGGCTGAAAGTACCATGCCAAAACAGTCAAGAAAAATGGTAAAGCTGAGCAGTGTATCAAATTCTTTTGCCCAAAACACAATTATCGCTGCCAATCCTGCAAAAACAGTCAACGCTAATGTTAATGCACCCCGGGAATTTCGTTTTTGAAAAGCGGCCGGTAATATTTTGTCTTCACTCATTGCCACCATCACCCTGGGGTTACTTAATAGTAAAACATTTATATAAGCCAGTACACTCAGGAATAAAAGAACCGAAAGAATCCGTTCAGCATTTATACCAAATATTTTAGAAGCCATGATAGCAGCAATATTCTTGCTGGTTTTCAGTTCTTCAAATCCTATTACATGCACATAGGCATAATTAATTGTCAGGTATAAAGTAATGATGATAAAAATGCCCATGAAAATTCCTCTTGGAATATTTCGGTTCGGCTTGTCCACCTCTGAACCAAAATTGATAGTTTGCTGATATCCCCCGTATGTAAAGCTAACCGCAACCAGGCCTATACCAAAAGCTTTTATATACTCCATAAAGCCCGGGTCGAGGGATGAAGAAATCAAAGATGAGCTGGGTGATGCGGCACCTGATGCAAAAAATAAAGGTGTAATCAGCAATAAAACAAGACCTATTTTGATAATCGTAAGAACGGTTTGTGTTTTTGCACTCAACCGAAGACCAAGCATATTGATACCATAAAATATTACTATGGCAGCTAGGGCTATGGAAATATGAACCGTTTGAATATAGTTAGCATCTTTTGCATCCGGAATAATAACACTGGTAATATACTCACTGCCCACTAAAGCTACGGCTGCACCGGAGGCAGCATTGCTCACCAGAATAATACAGTTAATTCCAAAAGCTATAGATGGATGATAAGCATAAGAAAATACTTTGTAATAGCCACCCATTACCGGCAATCTCGAACCAATTTCCGCATAGGTTAATGCACCGCAAAGGGCTACCAGCCCACCTGCTATCCATGCAATAAAAAATATTAACGGTGTTGGCGAGGCTGCAGCTACATTGGCAGGT
The DNA here is from genome assembly GCA_043768195.1 of Chitinophagaceae bacterium. Taxonomy (GTDB): domain Bacteria; phylum Bacteroidota; class Bacteroidia; order Chitinophagales; family Chitinophagaceae; genus JJ008. The sequence continues at coordinate 2,545 of JAYVKT010000114.1, forward strand.
GTACGAAAAATTCCCATACCAATAACGAGGCTTACAACAATCATCGTAAAATCAAACAGTCCTAATCTATTCTTTGCAGTCATGGCTTGAAGATACAAAGAAAAGATTCTAACTTTATGATCGTCCATTTCCTGTTTCTATGAAAAAAACTATCTTCTTTTCCTTTCTCCTGTTTATCCTTACTCCCGGCTTTTCGCAGGACGAACAATCAGATACTTTAAGAACACTGGATGAAGTAACTGTAAAATCATTTGAGCAAAACCGAAAAGCATCGAACTCCGTAGCAGTAGTTAAAATAATTGAATTCAACAATGGCGATCGTTATAATAAAACTTCCCTTGTCAATGGGTTTAATACAATAGCCGGCGTAAGAATGGAAGAACGAAGCCCCGGAAGTTACCGGATCAATATAAGGGGCAGTTCGCTTCGCTCACCTTTTGGTGTGCGGAATGTAAAAGTCTATTGGAATGACATTCCCATTACTGACCCCGGAGGCAATACCTATTTCAACCAGTTTGCCTGGAATAATTTTTCTTATATTGAAATATTTAAAGGTCCGGCTGGCAGTATGTACGGCGCAGGAACTGGCGGATTGGTATTATTAAATAACCTTGACCGCTGGCAACCGGGTGCAAATCTTGAATACCTGACTGGTAGTTATAATCTGCAAAATATTTTTACATCAGCAAGGTTTGGGACAAAAGAGAATAAAAACCAATTCACCTATGCCCATAACCAAACAGATGGCTACAGAATACAAACAAAAATGCGGCGGGATAATTTTTCCTGGCAGTCACAATTAAAAATTTCAGACAAACACCAGCTAAGTGCATCCTTTTTATTTAATGATATGTATTATCAAACTCCCGGTGCATTGACACTGGCAGAGTTTACAGCCAATCCAAAAGCTGCAAGACCAGCCGGTGGTGGATTTCCTTCTGCGGTAAATGCTAAGGCTGCAATATTTCAAAAAACTATTACGGCAGGGTTTACCAATACCTACACTATAAATTCTTCGTTTAAAAATTCCACTACTTTATATGGAGCCTTTGCACAAATTAAAAACTCTGCTATCCGCAACTATGAAAGGAGAAACGAACCAGGTTTCGGTGGCAGAACAGTTTTTACTTACGATAAAAAAATAGACAAAGAATATTCCGGACAAAAAGAAAGTAATTTTCAATTAGTGGGCGGCAGTGAGTTTCAACAAGGCTATTTCAACACACAGGTTTCAAAAAATAAAAATGGCAACCCGGATACCCTGCAAACCAATGATGATATTAATTACACCGCTTACAATTTTTTTGTACAGGGAGATATAAATATTAAAGAAAGTTGGTTTTTAAATGCCGGTATTAGTTTGAACAAAACAAAAGTAAAATTTGCCAGGCTAAACCGCTACCCGGTG
>JAYVKT010000115.1:0-5084 GCA_043768195.1 Chitinophagaceae bacterium
GTTTTTTAGCCGTATAAACTACTCCATAGGCCAAAAAATATTAATAACCGGAACCTTACGGGCAGATGGGTCATCTCGTTTTAATAAAGATAATCGTTGGGGATATTTTCCTTCGGGTGCAGTAGCGTACAAGTTATCAGAGGAATCCTTTATTAAAAAGCTAAAAGTAATATCCGATTTAAAATTGAGAGCCAGCTATGGCAAAACTGGTCAGCAAGAAATTGGTGGTTATCACCCGGCGTTGGCTACCTATACCATTTCTACCAACGCACAACAATATTTGTTTGATAATGGTTGGTTTAACATTGCCAGGCCAAATGGTTACGACCCCAATATAAAATGGGAAACTACAAGTACATATAATTTTGGTATTGACTACGGTCTTTTTAAAAATAGATTGTTTGGTAGTTTAGATGTTTATTGGCGTACTACTACCGACCTCTTAAATAGAATTGCAGTTCCTGCTGGTAGCAATTTTACCAATATTATTGAAACAAACATTGGCACTATGAAAGGCAATGGGGTAGAACTGGCGTTAGGCGGAACACCAATAAAAAAGAAAAATATAGAGTGGCTTATAAATGCAAACTTCACCTATAACAATGCAACTATTACCAAGCTTAATACAATTGACACAGATGACAACTTTGTAAAAACTGGTACTATCAGCCGCCGTGATTTTCAAATTCATAAAGTAGGTAATACACCTAATACATTTTTCTTATTGAAACAAGCTTATGATAATAATGGCAAGCCCATTGAGGGAAGTTACATTGATAGAAAAGGCGTTCTCACCACCAGTGAACAGGATGGCAACAAACACATTACTGGAAAAAGCTCCCTGGTTCCCTATTATTATGGCCTTAGTACAAGGTTAACTTATAAAGCATGGGATTTCGGTATTAATGGCCATGGTAGTTTTGGAAACTATGTTTTTAATCACCAACAAGCCGGACAAACGATGATGTCATTATACAGTGCACAAGGAACATCAGGAAATATTTCAAGAGATGCGTTAAATCGGGGCTTTGCAATGGAAAGATATTTTTCGGATATTTTTCTGGAAAGTGGCGCATTCTTCAGATTTGATAATATCACTCTTGGGTACACCATGAAGAAATTATGGAGTGAAACAAGCAGGCTAAGGTTATCTGTAAGTGCACAAAATATGCTGTTGCTTACAAAATATTCTGGTGTTGACCCAGAAATTTCCCGTGGCCTTGATGATAATATTTATCAACGCCCCAGGATTATGACTTTCACTGCTAACGTTAATTTTTAAATCTAAAATTGTCATTATTATGAAATCTAAAATAATAATTCGCTTTTGCTGTTTCGTTTTTTTTACGACTTGTTTTACTTCATGCGTAAAAGACTTAGATACATTACCCCTTAACGAAAGGTTGCTTACAGCAGAACAAATTTATAAAACTGAAGAAGGGTATCTTAAAGTATTGGGTAAAATATATGGCTCCCTGATTTTATACGGGCAGGATGGCCCAGACAGGGATGGAGACCTTGGAGGGCTTGATGTAGGTTATAGCGGCTATACAAGGGCAATATTTTATCTGCAGGAATGTGCCACAGACGAAATTGCTTTGCATGCAGGAAGTTCACAAGGTTCAAGGGATTTTTTGTTTATGAATTGGAACCCTTCAACCGTTATAATTAAATACTCTTATTACAGGCTTTATATGACTATAGCTTATTGTAATGAGTTCTTAAGGGAGGCTTCGGATGAAAAGTTGAAAAGCAGGGGATTGTTTGATAAAATGAAAGGTAATGTAGAATTCTATCGGGCAGAAGCCAGATTTATTCGTAGCTATTGCTATAGCATGGTTTGCGATTTATTTGGCTCAGGGCCGTTTATTGATGAGACCATGCCTGTAGGCACTATACCGAAGCAGAGAACCCGGGAAGAAATTTATAACTATTCCGTAAGCGAACTGGAAGATATTAAAGGTAAAATGAAAACACCTGGAACCAATGTTTATGGACGGGTTGACCAGGTTGCTGCATGGTTTTTATTATCAAGAATATACCTGAATGCCGAAGCAATGGTTGGTAAAAATGAATACCAAAAAGCATATAATTATTCGAAGATGATAATAAATAATGGCCTATACCCATTAGCATCAGATTACAGGCATATTTTTTTAGCAGATAATCATACATGTAAAGAAATCATTTGGCCTTTGCCACAAGACGGAGAATTAACAATTAATAGTGCAGGTACTAGTTGGTTGATAAAAGCACTGATTAATGGCCGGATGAGTAACTTTTATACTACAGGTATTGGCGCAAGAGGCTTTGGTAATGCAAGAGTAAAAACTAATTTAGTAAACAAGTTTGATGCAACTGACCAATTATTTATTACAACAGACACTTGGGGAGATACGAAAAAAGATAAAAGGGCACAATTTTTTACTAATGGTCATACCAAAGAAACCTGGAGGCCAAACACTGCATTTCAAAACGATTTTACGAATGGCTACGCCACTATAAAATGGCGCAACGTAAATAAAAACAGGCAGGATGTGGCAGTAGGTGGCAGTACTTACAGTTATGTTGACTACCCAATGTTTAGAACAGCAGACGCTTACCTAATGGCAGCAGAAGCAATATTGAGAGGTGCTGGAGGCACACGGCCTGAAGCATTGAGTTATGTTAATGAAATAAGGGACAGAGCTTATTTATCCGGAAGTTTTGGAAGTGCCCCTTCTGGTAGAATAACCGATGCTCAACTTACATTGGATTTTATTTTAGATGAACGGTCAAGAGAATTATACACTGAATGTGTAAGAAGACCAGACCTGATTAGATTTAATAAGTACACAAAAAATTACAACTGGGACTGGAAGGGAAGCGATGGCACAGCTAATAACTTTATAGGTAAAGATGTGGATGATAAGTTTAAGTTATACCCTATTCCACAAGATGAGTTTACGGTTAATCCGAATTTACAACAGAATCCAAATTTTAAATAGACAGATAATAGGCTAAGTCGTCTCGCAAATTAAAACTTGATTTTTCATGAAATTAAATTTCTTATTTAAGTCCATAATATTATGCTGGATTTTAGTTGTAGCGCAAAATGTTTTAAAGGCACAAACTACTAAAGAGGAAATATTCACTTCTCCGGAAAAATCCGGAGGAGTGAACTTTGCCTACCCATACCAAGCAAATAAAGTTACTCCTGCACCCAAAGGTTATCATCCTTTTTACATTAGCCATTTTGGCCGTCATGGGTCAAGATATTTGACCAGTGAGGATGAATATTTTAATGTGCTCAATTTATTAAAGAGTGCTAAGGATAATAATAATCTTACAAGTTTGGGTAAAGAAGCCCTCAAACGCATTGAAAAGATATGTGACTCAGTAAAGGGTAAAGCAGGTCAGCTGACGCCGCTTGGTATATCTCAAATAAAAAATATAGCACAGCGGATGTATAAAAATTACCCTCAGGTTTTTTCTGATGGGGCCAATATTACTGCTGTTTCTACCACAGTAGGACGCTGTATAAAAAGTATGAATATTTTTTGTAGTCAGCTTCAATTGAACAACAAGAGTTTAATCATTAATCCAGATGCTAATGAAAGTCATATGCAATATCTAAATCATCACACAAAAAAAGCAGTTGATTTTAGGTACTCACAAGATAGTTGGCGGAAAGAATATAACAAATTTGTACAAGAACATGTTAAGCCCGAAAGGCTGTTGAAATCACTATTCATAAATCCCCATCAACTACCAGACAGCCTAAATGCTACAGAGTTTATGTTTGATTTATTTAGTATTGCAGGTAACCTGCAAAATACTGATTTGAATATTTCACTATTTGATTTGTTCGAAAAAGAAGAACTTTTTAATTTATGGCAATGCAAAAATTATAGTTTATATGTTCAATATTCCAATGCAGCGGTAAATAAAGGAATAATGATGGATAATGCTAAACCCCTTTTACAAGACATTATAAACAAAGCAGATTCTGCTATTAAAACTAACAGACATGGTTCTTCTGTAAGATTTGGTCATGATGGCAATATTATTCCTTTAGCCATGCTATTGCATATAGAGAATACATATGCAAGTGTAACTAATCCTTTAGATTATTATCTCCATTGGAGAGATTTTGAAGTAGCTCCAATGGCAGCTAATTTGCAAATTATTTTTTTTAGGAGTAAAAAGTCAACAGAAATATTAGTAAAGTTTGTTTATAACGAAAAGGAGGTTCGTATTCCGGAAGCCTATACAAATAGTTGGCCTTTTTACCGCTGGAAGGATGTGTGTAGTTATTATTCGTCATTTATCAACAATACAGTAAGTATAACGGCACTTAAGGTAAATTAATTTAGTTCCCTTTATGTATATGCTAAGTAGTATGGTTGTTAATACTCTTTAAAATTTTTAATAAAGGGCTCTATGACATAAAAAATTGGTGTCTGAATGTTTACTAGCTGATAAATAAGCAGTTTTAAAACTGTTATTTTGATATAATAAGTTATAGATTTATGCGACCTATTTAAGGTGATAGGTCAAATTTCTGATACTTTTATGGATTTTAATTTAATAAGGATTCAGCCAGTCAACAAAGGTCTATTATTGATACTAATAGGAGTTTTAGCTAGTTCATTTAATTTATTTGGTCAACAAAATATTAAAAACATAATTGAGAAACTGGATGTAGCTATTTCGAATAAAAATGAATTTACAACACAAAAAGAAAATAGATTAGATAGCTTGAAATTAGCATTAGCTTCAGAATCCGTTCCAGATAAAAAAGCTAAAATACTAGACAAATTATTTAAAGAGTATGAACATTACAATTTGGATGGTGCACTACGGGTTGCAAAAGAAAAGAAGATTATTGCACAACAATCGAATGCCCCAGAGCTATTGGCCGAAGCCAATATGAATATAGCCCATGTAATGGGAAAAATGGGAATGTATAAAGAAACCTTTGAAATTCTATCGGAAATAAACAAAAATAAATTAGCCCCTCAAGCATTACCCTATTACTATCATGTATATCATTCTACTTACCTCTTACTTTACAATAGTGCTTTTTCAGAAGAGGAGCGGTT
>JAYVKT010000116.1:0-4220 GCA_043768195.1 Chitinophagaceae bacterium
ATAACTAAACCACCAGGATAATAACTACCGTACCATTTTGGCTATACTTCAAAAATCACTGGCAACGCTTTACAGCCATCAAAGAACTTTTTTCTATCATTATAAAGTTATGCTTTTTTATTTTCAATTGAAAGAAAAAAAATCATAACACTTTAAAGTATTAGAGGGCTAACATTGGCGAAAAAAATATAAATGATTGCCCTGTATTAACTGTAAAGTATCATACTGCTTCCGGGCAATCGTTTATGTTTTTTTTGCAAGCCAAGGCCGCCCGGATGCACTTCAAAGTTTTATACACTTTGCAGCGGCTGCGGCAGCTTCGCTTCAATCAATGAAATAAAATTCATCAGCCATGCTGCCGCAGGCGATGCTGTTGACCGACTGGAAGGAGACAGCAAAATAGATTCATGCTTGCATGGCCGCTTGGGGAAGCGTTGGCTGTCTTTGGCACGGCTGCAACAAAAAAATAATTAGCCAAGCAATGTTGGCAGAGCTTTATTTTTTTGTTGCGCTGCGGTGGTGGCTACTTAGCATAATGTGATGTTATAGGCTTTTTTCTTCCGGCATGTCCCGCAGGGCATGAGCATGGCAAAAAGACTATAATGCCACATTATGTTAATGTAGCTTCAGGCAGTTTTTTTATGGCGTGGGTTTTTGTTCGTGTGTCGGCTTGCAGCGGCTGCACACCGCAGGAACGAGGATGGGCTGCGGCTGCATGTGTGAGGGCTTACAAAAACCATGACCTAAAAAACTGACTGCACCACCGCAGGCAGCGCCGCCCTTGTATTTTGGCGGCGATGCAGCCGTGCCTGTGGGTCGGTCTGGGGATTTCTCTTAGCAACGAAGCAGCACAAATATTTGTACTGCCGTTGTTTGTTTTCACTATGGGATTTAATATTCTTGTTTAGAACGGATGGTAGTTTTTAATATCTTCTTTCAGGTCGTCAAGATTATTTGCTTTGTAACTTTCTGTTGAACTGATGTAACGATGGCCGGCCATGATCTGAACTTTTCTAAGATTGTATAATTTTAGCCAGTGAACAATTACAGAAGCTCTCAACTGTTCCAGTGTTTTTACTTTTCCGTTCATTTTTTTTACATGAGTAAGCAACATGCCGAACAGATTATTTTTTCTGATGCTTTCGCCTAAGTTTAAAAACAGTTCCTGTGTTGGTTCGGTAATATTCCGGTGATGCAGTATTTGCTTTCTTGTATCGTTGATATAATCCAGTAAATCAAAAACCTGCTGGCTCTCTAATTTCAAAGTCCGTTCATTGCTTCGCCTTGATCCTGGTATAAATATTTTCCCTTCCCTCAGCTTTACATCAATGATTTGCAGCTTTATAATCTCTTCGGTTCGTAATCCCTGGTAAATAAATAATCCTACAATAACTTTGTTTCGCTTTCTTGCTAAGTTCTGTACATGCTGTGGCGGCGGGCTTTTCAGGATTTCAGATTTCTGCAAACTGATTTCGGTGCTGTAACTGTTGTAAAGCTGTTCCAGTTCTTCCATGCTTAAAATTTCATGCAATACTTTTCTCTGGATGCCTTTGATTTTTATGTTGCTGCAAGGATTATCATTTATCTCTCCTTCGCTTATCAGCCAGTCAAAGTATTTTTTTAAGTGCAGGATATAATGGGCTATTGTTTTTTTGCCTGTGCCTTTGATGTTGTAATGCTGTATGTAAGCAATAATATCATTGTGGCCGGTTTCGGTAATGTCTGCAATATTTTCCTTTTCTGCCCAGCTTAAAAAATAGGCTACAGCTTTGATGATTGTTTCAATTGTTTTGCCGGTGTAACCTTTTATTATCAGCCATTCTTTAAACTTGTTCATTGCCTTCATTTATTAAGTGAGTATAAATTTGTGTGCTTTCTAAACTGCTATGTCCTAAAAAATCTCTTATACTTTCAAGGCTCATGCCGTTGGCTAAAAGATGGGTTGCAATGCTGTGCCGTAATGTGTGCAACCCGATTTCTTTTTGCTGTAATTCGCTGTTGTTGGTTCTTCTTGCCAGGCTTTGTAAACACAGCATGAGCATCTGGCCACCCAACCTTTTACCGTTGTGATTTAAAAAAAATGCTTCTTCCTTGTTATCCCTGATCATTAACGGCCTTGCATCGTACAGGTAAGCGGTAATATTTTCCATTCCCTTTTTACTTACCGGCACAAACCTTTCTTTGTAACCTTTTCCTTTCCGTACATGCACTACTGCACTTTCTAAATGGATGTCTGTAATGTTTAAGTGGTAACCTTCATTCCTGCGTAAACCGCAACCGTAAAAGATGGCAAGCATTGCTTTATCTCTACAGTTCAGCATTTCATAAAACTCTCTGGGCTTGGCATGTTTCATTTTATCGGGTACGGTTTCAGTGGCTTTAAACAGTTGCATGATTTCTGCTTCTGTCAGTACCGTTGGTTTGCTGTCTATGGTTTGTTCCTGCTTAATATTCAGCAATGCGATTTGTAATTTGCCTGTCTGCCGTAAATATTCTGTGAACTTTCTTAATGCCTGTAAATTTTTATTGAGGTGCTTGTTGCTTAATGTGCCTGCATCCCTCATCAGGTTCTTTCTTTGCTTTAATTCGTTGTAGTAATACTCTTTTATGGCTTCGGTGGTAATGTCCGTTAATTGGGCCTTATTTTGCTTCTCAAGCCAGTTTAATAATCCCCGTATCTGTATGGGCATGTAATAAACTCCCTGCCAGCTGTAGCCCAATGCTTCCAGCCATTCTTTAAAACTTTTCTCAATGTACTGGTACGGCGGAGCCGTTACGGGTAATCTTTTCATTTCCGTTTGGTTTGATGTAAATAAATTTTTGCTTGCTTATCCGTTTTGTAATACTACTGGCTCACTTCGATTAAAAGCTTTGCAGCCTTGCCTTTCATTGAGCCATTTCCGTTTTGGCTCACTGGTGGTTTAGTGGTTCTTAACTTGCTTAAGATTTCATCTAATACAACTGTGATATTGTTTTGCAGTTGGTTGTATTCTTCATAGCTGACGATTTCAAACAGGTAACCTTTTTTCTTTTTACTCTCCTGTAACCTGATGTAGCTGCTTTGCAAAAGTTCATTGTGGTATCTTCTTACTGTGGTGCCCGGCAATCGTAAAACTTTGCGGATTTCTTTATTGGTGAAGGTGCTTTGCTTCTGCTCCTGCAATAATGTTTTCAGTTGCTCAAAATAATTTCTTGTTGCTCCGCTCAGTTCGTCTGCTTTTCTTAATAAAACTTCTTTCATTAATTTGTTGGCTTCTGCAATATCTTCCAGCGTTGTGCTGATGTAGGTTTCGCCGGTTGCTTTGTCGGTATGCTTTTCTCTTTGGTACTGGTGATAAAAAGTTACTGCTTCTATAAACTGTAAATAATGGGCATTGGTTCTTCTTGGTTTAAAAACCTCTGCCGGTATCTGTAACAGTTCTGCAAAAGGGTTTCTGATCTGTATGGGTTGCAATAATCTTTGTGTGTTCTGCAATAATGCTTTGATGTTTTTTTCTTCTGCTGTGTTAACCGTTCCTGCTGATTTTTTCCGTTGATAACTCATAATGTTTTCATCCTGGGCTTTGCTTTCATCAATATAAATCAGGAAGCTGCGGTTTGCATTGTCCTCATAAATCCTTTCCTGTGTGGTGCAGCCGGCAACGGTTACAGGGCCTTTTACTTTAAAGGTTATTGTTCTTGTTACGCCTTTTGTGTCTTTCAGCGGAACCATTTTTATAATATGCTTTTTGCTGATCAGTTCTCTCAATGCATACATCACGGTTTCGGCTCCGTCCATATCTTCTATTAAAATAAGTTTGTGCTGTAAATCATACTCGCCAAAATAATAAAGTGCATTGCTTGTTAATGATGTGCTTTCTATTTTATCTTCTTCGGGTATCAACTCTGCAACTTTTTCCTGTAGATGTGATTTACCTGCTCCGCTGCTGCCAAAGCTGATGATGTGTAACGGGCTTTCTCTTTTACGGCTTGTAAAAATTAAATACATCAACAGGCGGTTATAATTTTCTCCTATCACCCCTGCTTTGCCGATGGCTTCATTTGTTCTTTCAATAAGATTGGGCTGCATTAAAAAATTTATTGCTGCTTCTCTTTCGTCTGCTGATAATATTTTCTTTTTTACTTCCTTCGCTGTTTGTTGTTCTTCGATTTGCTGCAACCTGTAGAGCTCCAACTGCCTTGTAATGTCTGCAATGGATTTTGTTATCTGTAATGTTCCA
>JAYVKT010000117.1:0-3259 GCA_043768195.1 Chitinophagaceae bacterium
GGCAAATATGGTAGAGCAAAAGTCGAAAGTAGCGATGGTCAATGAAGCAATTGGATTATTGAACCCCGATGATGCACAGGTCATCACCTTATTTTATAAAGCCGAACAATCGCTGGAAGAAACGGCACAGGTATTGGGTATAGAAGTGAATGCAGCAAAAGTGAGGTTGCACCGGGCAAGAACAAGGTTGAAAGAGAAAATGGAAACTTATTATGCTGAAGAAGTAAGAAACTTAAACTGATTTAAAACAAAGTTGTATGAATACACAACACAACATAGAAGAACGTCTCTGGAATTTTATTGACGGAACAGTTTCTGCCAACGAAAAATCAGTCATTGAAGAGTTGCTTCAAAATGATGCTGAATGGAAAGCAACATATAATGAACTGTTGCAGGTGAATGAATTGCTGCAATCATCCGAACTGGAGGCTCCTTCGCTGCGGTTCAGTAAGAATGTGATGGAGCAAATCGGCAAACTCCATATAGCTCCCGCCACAAAATCCTATATCAACAAAAAAATTATCTGGGGTATAGGTTTTTTCTTTATTGCCATGGTTATTGGTTTTCTTATTTACGGTTTTGCCCAAATGAGTTTGACAACAGGTGAAGAATCCATTATTTCAAAAAACATCAGCAAATTTAATTTCAGTAAAATTTTCAGTAACACCTGGGTAAATGCTTTTATGATGATAAATGTGGTAATCGGGCTGGTACTGCTGGATAATTACCTGAGCAATAAAAGAAAAGAATTCAGGAAACAAGTGCAGATTAAATAAAGAAGCTTGATGATAAATATCATTGAGTCCGGTTAAAGCCTTTCTGTCCTGAGCTCTGAGTTTATCGAAGAGTCGAAGGATCAGAAGGGCTTTTATTTTTCTGGTTGCTGCTGAGTTACCCACTCAATCTAAAAACTTACCTTTGCCGCAAAGAACAAGCTTGCTATGGATATCAAGAACAACATTCTCGAAACGATCGGCAATACACCATTGATTCGTCTGAATAAGATCACTAAAGATCTTCCCTGCACGGTATTGGCTAAAGTTGATTATTTCAACCCGGGCAATTCTATTAAAGACCGGATGGCTTTAAAAATGGTAGAGGTGGCAGAAAAGGAAGGAAAGCTAAAACCCGGGGGCACTATCATTGAAGGAACAAGTGGTAATACAGGAATGGGGCTGGCCCTTGCCGCAGTAGTAAAAGGCTACAAGTGTATTTTCGTTACTACCGATAAGCAATCCAAAGAAAAAGCTGACATATTAAAAGCAGTAGGTGCTGAAGTAATTGTTTGCCCTACCAATGTTTTACCCGAAGACCCAAGAAGCTATTACAGCGTAGCGGCAAGATTGGCAAAGGAAGTGCCCAACTCCTACCACATGAACCAGTATGATAATCTGGCTAATCGTTTGGCACATTATGAAACAACGGGTCCGGAAATATGGAAACAAACCGATGGAAAAATAACACATCTTGTTTGTACCGCCGGTACTGGTGGCACAGTTACAGGTGTTGCGCAATATTTAAAAGAAAAAAATCCTGACATACAAATTTGGGCTATTGATGTATATGGTTCATTACTCACCAAGTATTTTCGCACTGGCGAAATAGATATGAATGAAGTCCATCCTTATATCAGCGAAGGCTTTGGGGAAGATTTTGTGCCAAAGAACTATGATATGAGTGTGATTGATTATTTTGAACAGGTGACAGACAAAGACGGTGCAGTGATGGCGAGAAAACTGGCGAAAGAGGAAGGAATGTTTTGTGGATACAGTGCAGGCAGTTGCATTCAGGGATTAATGCAATTAAAAAATCGTTTAACAAAAGAGGATCTTGTTGTTTGCATATTTCATGATCATGGCAGCCGCTATGTGGGTAAAATATATAACGACCAGTGGATGATTGAACGTGGATTTCTGGATGTTAAAACATTCAGGGATGTAGTATCATCAAGAGGTGCCAAACGTTTGATAACTGTTGAACCATCACAAACGGTTTTGGAAGCAGTTGAACTGATGAAAAAATATGATATTGAACAAATACCTGTTATCAACGGCAGCGGCCCACTCGGCGCCATCAGCGAAGGTGGTTTATTTCAAAAAATATTTCATAATCCAGAAATAAAAAACTCTACGGTGCAGGAAGTACTTGAACCCTCTTTCCCGGTAGTGGCATTTGACACACCGGTGGAGAAGCTCAGCCACCTTATTAACAAAGAAAATGGTGCTGTACTGGCAAAAGATGAGGCAGGCAATTATCATATTGTAACCAAGTATGATGTTATCCAGGCATTAGGCAATTAACACACAATAAGCTTCAAATTGATTTAAAACAATACAGACATCGTTTGCGTTGCCATTTTCCAGTAAATCTACGATGTACAGTATGTGCATTTTCGCAAAGACCTGCTGTCAGGTTTACGATGTTTTTGGTAAATACTGTCGTAAAAAAAAGGAGTTGTTTTGCTCTATAATATTAATGTTCTGCCAATTATTTTTGTTTTCCAATCATCCAATACCAATTGAAAAAAACCGAAAACCAATCCTAGAGAAAAACCAGTTGAAGTCCAGGAATCCATTGAAAAACCGTCCTAAAGTCCAGAAAGTTCCTTGAAAACCAACAATGTCACCGTGTCCAAATCCAATGAAAAGATTCCAAGTCCGGAACCCTCCTGCTAAATCCAATTTAGCAGGAGGCGCGGTGAACTTCACTACTACATTTCTTTTTTTTCCCAACCCCTTTTATTGATTCATTATTTTGCAGTCCAAAGGACTCCTTTGGAGAAAATTACTGCATGCCTGTTTTTATTGACCAAACCGGAAGATCCGTTGCTATAGACTCAGCTCCCCAACGAATTATTTCATTAGTTCCATCGCAGACAGAACTCTTGTTTGATTTAGGATTAAGCAACGAAGTCGCAGGCATCACCAAATTTTGTATTCATCCTGGTGAATGGTTTCGAAGCAAAACAAGAGTTGGTGGCACCAAGCAAATAAAAATTGATGCGATACATCAACTGCAACCCGACCTTATAATAGCCAATAAAGAAGAAAATGTAAAAGAGCAAATAGAGGAATTGCAAAAACATTACCCTGTTTGGATAAGCGATGTAAACAACCTGGATGATGCTTACGAAATGATTGCACAAATCGGGCTGATTACCGGTAAACAGCAGGCCGCCAATGAAATAATTTTTCGGTGTAAGGAACAGTTTACTCAATTACAAACTACAGACTACAAGCAAAAGACCATTTACCTTATC
>JAYVKT010000118.1:0-3859 GCA_043768195.1 Chitinophagaceae bacterium
AAAAGCTTATAGGCAATCCAGACCTATTGTAATATTTAATTACGTAATCTAAAGTTGTCGAACATAGACCTCTTCATTAATACCACCCTTTCCCTTCTCCCAAACTCTTTAAAAAATCTGCCGCCTCATTACTCATAGCAGTCGGAGTCAATTTATCATCCAGCAACATAATAAAATGATGGCAGCCATCGCCGGAGTAATTGAATGATACATCACCAACCAGGATTCCTTTTTTGTAGAACATCAGGTTACCATCATAGCCGCATTTGTATGCTTCGCCAGCTTTGCCATCGGTAAAGCGAATGAGTTTTTTAATGGCTTTGTCTTCGGTGGTATTCATTGTCTTTGCAATCGTATTGGATTGCGGTGTATTAAAATTTATCACCAGGCTATCACTTCCCGAAAGTTGATCACCGACAGCAGAACCCGAACTGGTACAAGAAGAAATAATAATCAACAACGAATAAAATAATAAGTTTCTCATACCACGGAAGGTACAAAATAAATATTTTCAACATACAGTTTTTACCGGGGCCGCAGCACTTCCCGTTGTGGTGATTGAATGATTACAGAAGTAAATTTTTTAAAATTGTATGCGGGAAGATTTTTTGCAGCAATTGTATCGCCGTAGTAAATATCATTCCCATTGTCGGTAAGCAATTGTAACTTGTTCAATGATAACCGGCCAGCTTCATATACCGGCAACACACCTTCGGCATTCAAACCGGTAACAGCAAACGAATTTATGCTGACAGGCACATCCTTTGCATGGCCAGTCCACGAATAAACAGCCGGCTTTATTTCAAAATCACTACTACCTGCGAGGATTATATAATTGCCATTGGGAAGTCGTATCACATCCCTGATTCCCCTGCCACCTAAGTCAAGCTCAATGGGAGCAGCTATTGTGGGGGTATCAACAGGCGAACCATTGTTAAACCAATTTTCAAAATTCTGTATCGGGGCTATTACTGCTTTAGTCCGGTTGCCAATTGGCACCAACGGTGCCCTGAAACCGATATACATAGTTGTGTTGTCAAGTGCAAACACCATCCCCTCAATATTAAAACCGTCGATCAGTTTAGGATTTTTTCCAACAGCCGCACTTTTTGAAAAATCATATCCATGTGCATTTCCCCATGCTATCAATTTTTGCCGCAGGCCACTGTAATGACCGGCATTGGCAAAACTGGCAGCAGCTCCTTTGCCAGCAATTGTTATGGCAAATAATTTATTACGGTTAGGTTTGTTGAAAAAACTTCCGTTGTTGCTCATAGAGCCAATCCAGTAAATCAAATTGGAATTACTGATACTTCTCACCCCTGCCTCCACATCTGCTTCCTTCCATTTACCAGAACTGCTATCAGTAAGTCCAAGAATATTTCCCTGGTTAAAGTCAAAGAATTTTACCGGTTGGCCTGAATGATTTTTGTTATACAGGTATAAATAATTTGTTTCATCATTCGCTACCATCATATAATCATCACCAACTTCAATTGCAGCAGAGGCATCGGAGATATTTGTATGCCATCGTTTGCCGGCAACATCTGTTGCCTGTGATGCGGCATAATTTAAAACATAAGCAATGCTATCAATTCCATTGGTAACAGTAACCGTTATTGTAGCATAACCAGCACTAACAGCTTTAATCTTCAGGTTTCGTTTTGCATCGCTACCAGAAAGAATGAGATTCGCATCCGGTACTACACTTGTGTTACTACTTGATAGCCTTACTAATAAATTTTCAGAAGAAAGAATGGAATCTGGAATAATAAAATTAATACCCACTAAGCTGACAGGGTCGTCCGGATCATTAATAACTCCGCTGATAGCATATGAAGAATCCGGGCTTACTGTTATTCTTCGATCTAACAAATCGTCAGCGGCAGCCCTGCTACCGCAATTGTAAAAAGCCTGAACAGTAATACCAGCTATTACTACTGATAGCAGTATTTTTTTTGCAATTAAGTTGTCCATGTTTTATGGAAAGTATGAATGGTCGTCCAAATTTTGAAATTACTATTCAGAAAAAGGGAGTTCTGCAAGGTTTCACTAATGGCGGGAGCAATTGTTTTATCGGCAAATTATATATTATATATTTCAGATTTACCCCATTTTTTCAATATCTATCGTTCAGCATCTATAAATGTCACTAAGGATAAATTCTCAGTCACAAAAAACTTAATATTACCTTATTGTTAATTTTTGTAGTTTTAAACTGCTCGTTTATATGAAAACTAAGCGGTACATATTATTCCTGTTGCTTTGTATAAGCTTTTTGCCTAAAAAATCTATTGGCCAGGTTAACTATTCCCCGATTTCTTTTGATTTTTATGGTGACCCGGTGGAACTAAAGCTGGATAATTCCTGCATTATTGATTATAGCGGAATTTTGAATGAACAATCCATCCAAAATTTTCAAACTGCTATAGCCGCAGGTAATGCAAATACACTTGTGCAGGCATTATTGAATTACAAAAATCAATTTCAATTAGACGACTGGTTGTACTACCAGCTTATCCGTAAAACAGCCCAGCAAATAAGCCCCAAGGCTGAGAATTATTTCCGTTATACATTATACAAATGGTTTTTACTTACCCGGTCCGGGTATGATGCAACATTAAAAACTAACGGAGAGAAATTACTTTTTTATGTGCAAACGGATGAAAGCATTTATAATATGCCTTCTTACATGAAAAATAACAAGCAATACGTTTGCCTTAATTATCATGATTATGGTGGCAATATTGATTTTTCAACAGAAAAATTTCCCGAAGTACCGCTTCCTGTTGTGGGAACACAAAAAGGGTTTTCCTATAAAATAACCCGTTTACCCATTTTTAACCCGGAAGATTATGAGGATAAAGATTTACAGTTTACCTACGGGGAAACTAATTATCACTTCAAAGTAAAGCTGAACCCACAGGTAAAAACCATTTTTGCCAACTACCCGGTGGTGGATTATGAATCATATTTTAATATACCGCTGAGTAAAGAAACCTATAGTTCATTGATTCCATTGCTGAAGAAGAATATAAAAGGAATGAATACCAAAAATGGTGTTGATTACCTGATGCGGTTTACCCGCTATGCATTTTTGTTTGAAACAGATGCCGCCGTATTTGGAAAAGAAAAACGTTTATCACCAGAGCAAACATTGTTGTATGAACAAAGTGATTGCGAAGACAGGGCTGCTTTGTTTTTTTGTTTGGTAAAAGAAATTTATAACCTGCCCGTAATAGTGCTGGCCTATCCTGAGCATGTAACCATTGCTGTAAAGTTTAATAAACCGGTAGGCACTCCCATCATATATAATGGTATGAAATACTCTGTATGTGAACCCACACCTCAAAAGCAAGATCTGGCCATTGGCCAATTATTGCCAAACCTACGAAAAGAAACCTACGAAGTTGTTTATGCTTATACACCGGCACGTCATTAATATATTATTCCTGGCGGCCAGGCAACACGGTTACATTTTTCTCCAGGCTATCTAATAACTCTTTTGTTTCCTTACTCATTTGTGTAAAATATTTTTCACCTGTTTTAATAAAAGATAGTGTCATACAATCTTTATTGCGGGAGAAATAAACCGTTTCTACTGCATCGGCGTTCCCATAAAAATAGATTTTGCCCTGGGTAGTACAAGTATCTTTCGCTTTAATTACTTTATCATTCACATCCGTAGTTACAAACGGCAATGGATTTTTTCCTTTTACTTTTATCATATTAAAAAAACGGGGATCGCCGGGGCTGTGATAGTACATTACAACGGCGCTGTCACTGTCCGCTATTGCAGGTAGCATTTTTATCTTCACAGTTTTTTGTTTGCAGCTACCAGCTACTAAGCAAAAAAATA
>JAYVKT010000119.1:0-2811 GCA_043768195.1 Chitinophagaceae bacterium
TGGCACCTGCCACAAACCTGAACTTGCTTTTACAGATGGCTTAAAAACTGCTTTGGCGGTAGATGAAAAAACTTACTTACTTAGAAATACACCTACCCTCTGGAACTCTGCACTGCAAAAAAAACAGTTTTATGATTCCCGTACTGTTGTATTAGAAAACCAGTTAAGCGATGTTGTACATAACCAGGAGGAGATGAAAGGATCATTAAAAGAAAGCGTAGTGGCCTTACAAAACCATCCAGCCTATACAGAAATGTTTGCCAAAGCATATCCGAATGAAAATGAAAAAATAACTCCGTATAATATTTCCAACGCTATTTCATCTTATATGCGTTCGCTTGTGTCATTCAACTCGGCTTTTGATAAATATATGCGGAATGATGAAAGCCAATTAAGGGTAGCGGCAAAAAAAGGGTTTAATCTTTTTATGGGAAAAGCAAAATGTGCCACCTGCCATTATATTCCCCTATTTAATGGTCTTATACCCCCGTTTTTTGGAGAATCGGAGTCTGAGGTATTAAGTGTTCCAAAAACAAAAGATAAAAATCCAGCTATTCCGGATGAGGATAAAGGGAAGTTTCTTTTTACACAATCACCCCTTCACCTCTATTCTTTCAAAACGCCTACACTCAGAAATATAGAACTTACCGGGCCTTACATGCACAACGGTGTTTTTACAACATTAGAAGAAGTAATGGAGTTTTATAACAATGGCGGTGGTGCCGGCCTGAAAATTGCGAGAGAAAACCAAACCCTGCCGGCTGATAAATTAAATCTTACCAAAAAGGAAATTGCTGATATCATTTCATTTATGAAAACACTAACTGATACAACAAATGCACACTAACATTTGATTTAGTACTTTTACCAACAACTTATAATTATGAGCCAGCACAAACCTGTTATCGGCATCAGTTGTGGAGACCTGAATGGTATCGGTATTGAACTTATTATTAAAACATTTGCTGACAACCGCATACTGGAGCATTGTACCCCCATCATTTTTGCCTCGGGCAAAGCCATTAATTTTTACCGGAAATCTATGCCTGAAGTAAATTTCAGTTTTCAGCAGATAAAAGATTTCTCCCGCATCAATCCTAAACAGATAAACATCTTTAATTGCTGGGAAGATGAGGTAGCCATCAACCCCGGAGAGTTGACAGATATTGCCGGAAAATATGCAGTGCTCTCGTTGCAAACAGCCGTAGCGGCTTTAAAACAAAATCAAATTCATGGGTTGGTAACAGCACCTATTCATAAAAAAAATATTCAGTCTGCTGAGTTCAGTTTTACCGGTCACACACCCTACTTAAAAAATATTTTTGGTGTAAATGATGTGGTAATGATGTTGTGTGCCGGTAACTTTCGGGTGGCCTTAGTAACCGAACATGTGCCGGTGGCCGATGTAGCCAAACATATCAGCAAGGAAAAAATTGTAAGCAAACTAAATATTGTCCATCAAAGCCTGCAGAAAGATTTTGGTATTGATAAACCCCGCATTGCAGTACTGGGACTAAACCCTCATGCTGGTGATGAAGGATTGATTGGTACTGAAGAGGAAAACATTATCAAACCGGCTATTAAAGAAGCAAAAAATAATAATATGCTGGTGGTGGGGCCTTATAGTGCGGATGCTTTTTTTGCCCGCCGCAGTTTTGAAAAATTTGATGCGGTGCTGGCTATGTATCATGACCAGGGGCTTATTCCTTTTAAAGCCCTGGCATCAGGAGATGGTGTGAATTACACCGCTGGCCTTCCGGCTGTAAGAACATCACCAGATCATGGTGTTGCCTTTGACATTGCCGGGAAAGATAAAGCCGATACTTCTTCTTTTGTTACAGCCGTATTTGAATGTATTGATATTATCAACCGCCGGTATAATTATGAAGAAAACAGAAAAAATCCACTTAGAAAAATGACCCCGGCTATTCTGGCCAATGCTAAAGATGAAGTGCTTGATATGTAAAAGGCAGTACTATTATTTAAAAACAGAATCAGGCACGCCTTTATTAATGATATAGCTGGAGTAACTTATTTCTACCTTCCCCTTTTTGTCTTTCAGCTTATCAGGAGATTGTTCTTTTTTGCTTCCATCATCATAATCGAAAGTAATGCCTTTGGGCAGTTTATAATCTTTTGTATTAAACGTAAAGATTACCTTATCGGCCAGGCCGTAGTCTGCATATTTTCCGTAGCTCATTTCCAGCTCATAAGTTCCGTTTTCTTTTGTAGTTGTTTTAGCCTTTTTAATAAGTGATAGTGCTTCATCAATATACAAAGTAGATAAGACCACTTCAGCATTTTCATCTTTGGGCAGCAATTTGATAATCCGGAGATTAGTCTTGTTCTCTTTACCCATATCAATTATATCAAACCCGGAAGTGTTGATAAAAATATTATTAAGGTTAATGTTTACAGAACCTTTCGGAATAAAAGAAATGCCGCTTTCATTGTTGATACGCAGCTTGTTTGGTTTTTTATAAAATACCTTTACCGCAGCAATCGGGGCTTTAATGAAAATAACATTGGTTTTCATTTTGCCTTTGGCTTCATAGTCATTTACTTTGTCAAGTTTTACTTTTACGTTTTTAATAACGTCTTCTGCTGTTTGTGCTTCTATGCTCACTGCATTAATCAGGGCTAAAAAAAATACTAAACACTTTTTCATCGTAAATTATTTAAGTCAGAATATCTTTTCGTTTAAAAATCCAAACAGCACTACCCACAAAGGCAACAATGTAAGCAACCAGGATGCCCAGGCTCCGAAAAATTGCCGGTAAATTTTGAATGGTGCCGTCAATAGTCCTGTTA
>JAYVKT010000120.1:0-2138 GCA_043768195.1 Chitinophagaceae bacterium
CTTTTTTACAACTATCATCAGGCAGAATAAAGCCTGCAATCAATAAAGGAAGTAATGCAGTAGCAAATTTGTTCATAACGGATTTTTTTTACCTGTGTATAGACTGCGACAGAAGTAAAACTGGTTGCTTTTACTTTAAAGATATTTGAAATTGACTAAATTTTAAAACGGTTTTTCCATTGCCCGAAGGTCATTTCAAATTTTATTTCCTCTTTGCCATAGTTTCCCGATTCTGCCCATCCTGCTTTCCTGTAAAACTGTTCAGCCCTTGTTCCCTGCGTTGTGCTGAGCCAGATTGTTTCATCTGTTTGCGTAAAATACCAGTCGATCATCTCATCATGCAGTTGCCGGCCAATTCCCAACTTATCAAAACCAGGCTGTACAAATAAAGCCCATACATTTTTATCAATAACAGACACAATTGAGAAGCCAACAATAATGCCATTTGCTTCACATACCCACCCTTTTCCCCGCCGGGTGATGTAGTCTTCCACATCTGAGTCGCGTACTAATGCCGGGTCAGATAAAATATTCTCCTGTACAGCATTTCGTACTACTTGTATCTGTTCAATATCGCTTATTT
Organism: Chitinophagaceae bacterium; assembly: GCA_043768195.1. Lineage (GTDB taxonomy): Bacteria > Bacteroidota > Bacteroidia > Chitinophagales > Chitinophagaceae > JJ008. The sequence goes on from JAYVKT010000120.1 coordinate 584, forward strand.
CCGCTTTTCTGAATACCATTTTATAAATTATTGATTGAGATTGCTTTTGTTAAAATGCTTTTTATTTTTCTTACTGGTATGTTTTTGCCCGGGTCTATCAGTAATATTTTCATCCGGGTTCTTTTCTCCTGAAGCAAATCAGGGTGATTGATTTTTAAGCCATCTACTATTCCAATATAAGGATGAGAATATTTTTTGTGCACCCACAGATAGCAAATCCTTTTATCCTTATAAAAATAGAAAGGGGCACCATATTTCCATTTCTCAACCATGTTTTTGTCAAGTTGCAAAATATAGTTTCGCAAAAACTGCAAACAACTTTTAACCGGCTCATCATACTGAAGAAAATATTTATCAATTGGACGAAGCATAATAATTTTTATTGCAGTAGTCTTGAATAAACGGCTGTATCCTCAAACTTGCCGTTGAAATGAAAATCTTCTTTAAAATATGCCTCTTTAACAAAACCAGTGGCACCCAGTAATGCGGCCGAGGCTTTATTATTGGGATTAATCCGGGCTTCAACACTATGCAATTGCATGAGATTAAAACCATAATCTAATATTTTACCAATTGCTTCCTTCATTATCCCCTTTTTCCAGTATTGTGGATGAAGGGCATATCCTATCTCTGCCCGGTGATGTTCCTTTTCTATCCTCCAGTAACAAATGGTGCCGATAGCAACAGCAGGATTATCATGCAAAGTAATAATCCAAAGTATTCCGTTATTGGAATCAATATCACCGTCTATATTTTTGATAAACGTTACTGCTTCTTCTATTGAACCAGCAGGTGCTTTGCTAAGAAATTGTAAAACAGCCGGATCAGATCGAAGGAAAAAAACTGCCGGGGCATCATTTATTAGCATTCTTCTAAGCAGAAGCCTTTCAGTTTTAAATTAGGGAAAGGGAGCAAAGTTTAATTGTAGCATACCTGAAGTTCTGTTTAGTAATCAAAAGTGCTAAAAAAACAAATAGTTTTAATTATTTTTCTATAATTAGTTTTGTCAGGGGTTTTATTGAATAGTAGAGGTTTTTTTTAAAAGATCCGGGTGAAACGAATAGTAAGTACTTTAGAGCTGCTTATCTCTTAACGACAAATGTAATGGCCACCAATCCTTATAGTAGCTTACGCAGTACAAGGAAATACATCCTTTTACTCATTCTTTTAACCAGCTCATTTTTTTCATTTTCTCAAAAAGATAAAGCAGACAGCCTTAGTTTACTGCTGGCAAAAGAAAAAACAGATACAAACCGGGTTAACCTGCTGCGGCAACTGGCTACTGCAATTGGAGTTTATAATCCCGACACGGCGCTGATTCTATCCTACCAGTCTTTATCACTTTCCCGAAACATAGGTTATATAGAAGGAGAATCAAGGGCTATTGGTGTGCTGGCAAATACGTTTCGAAAGTTTGGCAATTTTTCAAAAGCCTTAGAACTCAATATTCAAAAATTAAAACTGGAAGAAAAAAGGAAAAACCACCGGAACATGGCCAGTGTGTTGAATAATATTGGTACGGTGTATGTGTTGCAGGAAGAATACCGGAAAGCAT
>JAYVKT010000121.1:0-4383 GCA_043768195.1 Chitinophagaceae bacterium
GTCGGTTATTGTTGTGCCGGATGTATTCCTGAGTAAAACCCCATGGGCAAAACTTCCTGCTGCAGCGTTTCCTGAGCCTATTGTACCTAATGCTCTTTCTGCTGCGGCAGCAGATCCATAACTATATAATAATCCTGCATTGCCCGACCCTGCATCTGCATTGTAAGTAGTTCCTGTACCGGTTCTTTGCGAATACCAATTTAATATGGTGGAATTATCTGTAAAAGTTATAACCGTTCCGGTACTGGCAAGAGTATTAAAATTTTGAGTGTGGGAACTGGTGGTGGTCATTGTAACCTGGCTAACCACTTCAAAATGCAGCAGTATGCCCAGGCATGCAATCACTGAAAATTTAAGTGTAAATAATTTTCTCATAAAATGCTTTTAGTTTAGTTTTTTCCGAACATCAAATCTACTTTTAATAATGTGGCTGCCGGTCATTTTGGTGTAAAGAATTTATTAACAATTTGCCATCCTGTCAGCACTTAAAAACTGGCATTTTGTTTGACTAAGAGGCATAAATAATAAACATCAGTTATATGCAAAAAGGAAACATAAGGGTACAAACGGAAAACATCTTCCCGATTATTAAAAAGTTCTTATATAGCGATCATGAGATCTTTGTAAGAGAGCTGGTGAGCAATGCTATAGATGCCACACAAAAACTAAAAACCCTGTCGTCTATTGGCGAGGCTAAAGGCGATATTGGCGAATTAAGGATTGATGTAAAACTGGATACTGAAAAAAAGACACTGACCATTAGTGACAGAGGTGTAGGTATGACAGCAGAGGAAATTGATAAATATTTAAACCAGCTGGCATTTAGCGGGGCAGAAGAATTTTTAGAAAAATACAAAGGGCAGAATGAAAATAACATCATCGGGCATTTTGGTTTGGGTTTTTATTCCGCTTTTATGGTGAGTGATAAAGTGGAAGTATTTAGCAAAAGTTTTAGAGAAGGTGCCAAAGCCGTAAGATGGGAATGCGATGGCAGTCCCGAATTTACTTTGGAAGAAGTGGAAAAGGATGTGAGGGGAACAGATATTGTGCTGCACATTAATGAAGAAAGCAAAGAGTTTTTAGACAGCTACAGGATAGAAGCGATACTGCAAAAATTCTGCAGATTTTTACCAGTGCCCATTTATTTTAAAAATGAAAGCGAAAAACCTGAGGAGCTTAAAGAAGGAGAAGTTGCACCTAAAGAAAAATCAATTAATAACCCAACACCGGCCTGGACGAAAAAGCCTTCTGAATTAACGGACGAAGATTATATCAACTTTTATAAAGAATTATATCCTTATGGCGAGCCGCCATTGTTCTGGATTCATTTAAATGTGGATTATCCATTTAACCTTACCGGAATTTTATATTTTCCTAAAATTAAGCAGAGATACGAAATTCAAAAAGATAAGATACAATTATACTGTAACCAGGTTTTTGTTACCGATGAAGTAAAAGAAATTGTACCGGAATTTTTAATGCTGATGCATGGTGTTATCGATAGTCCGGATATTCCGCTTAACGTTAGCCGCAGTTATTTACAGGGCGACCAGAATGTAAAAAGGATCAGCAGCCACATCACTAAAAAAGTGGCAGATAAATTAGAAGAGATATTTAAAAACGACAGGACACAGTTTGAAGAAAAATGGGAAAGCCTGGGTTTATTTGTTAAGTATGGTATGATGACGGATGATAAGTTTTTAGATAAGGCTAATAAGTTTCATATTCTGCAGGAAGCCCCCTCTAACTCCCCCGGAGGGGGAGGACTTACCGAAGCGAAGTATTATACTTTGGAAGAGTACCGGTTAGCAACAGAAACACTCCAAAAAAATAAAGACGGCAACTTGATTATTTTGTACAGCACCAACCCAGTGCAGCAGGATGCTTACATACAACAGGCTGTTACGAAAGGTTACAAAGTAGTAAAGATGGAAACCATCATTGATAATGGTTTTATACAGCAAATGGAAATGAAATGGGAGAAGGTACAGTTTGTGAGAGTTGACAGCGATATAACAGATAACCTGATTGATAAACAGGAAGGCGGAGAGAGTGTATTGAGTGCAGCTGATGCAGACAAACTAAAAGAATTGTTTGGCGTAAAAATTCCTGAATTAAATGTAACGGTGGAAGTAAAAGGGTTGAGTAACGATGCTCCACCTGTTGTAGCCACAAGGCCTGAGTTTATGCGCCGCATGAAAGATATGGCAGCCATGCAGGGTGCAGGAGGAATGGGAGCATTTTATGCTAACATGCCTGATGAAGTAACTTTAACCGTAAATGGTAATCACCCGGTATATAAAAATATTTTGGCAGCCGATGTACAGGAAAAGCAGGAAAAATTAGTGCATAACCTGGCTGACCTGGCATTGCTTTCTCAGGGTTTATTAAAAGGCAACAGCCTTACTAATTTTATAAACAGAAGTGTAGAGATGATGAGTTAAAAAAAACTTACTGAAGTATGTTTTATAAGGGAGGGTCGTTTTAATACGATCCTCTTTTTATTTCATTTCAAAAATAGTTGCTTCTAAATATTTCATTTTTTGGGTATGATAGATTTGCTTAAACCCTACTTCCAGTAATTCTTCTTTAAACATTGGGTTTACATAAATGAGCGTAATAGTTCTGGGGTTTATTTCAAAACTTTCTAAAATATTTTCTGCCACACCGTTTAAAATAACATCATCAAAGGGGTTGAACATAAAAATGCAATCAACATCGTTAGGTATTTCAAAATAAAAAGCATCGTTATTAATTACTTTGTATTGTAGTCCGGGTATTTTTTGTTTTGTTATCACAAGGTTTGCTTCTGCGGCAATACAAAACTCTTTAGAAAAATCAATGCCTGTTATTTTGTTGAACCCATGATGAGCAGCTACACATAAAGCCCTGCCTTTGCCGCAGCCAATATCTAAAAAGTGGTTATGGCTGATGTTTTTTATTTGTTCAAAAACTTCTTCCAACAAATCATAACTTGCCGGCATGTAAATGGTGGAGTGATCAGTTTCAATACCTTTTTTTTCTAAGGATTTTAATTCATCTGCACCGGTTGTAGTGATGCCGTATTTTTTTTCACCTTTAATTTCCTGCAATAAAATATGCGCTGCAATTTTTATGTTCCAGTTAAATGCTAAGTAGAAAAAATATTTTATGTAAGCCAAAAATTTCATTACTCAGATAATCTTATATCAATAACTTTTAACTGTAAACTGGTGTTGCCATTCCATTCATTTTCATCAATAGTAAAAACAATATCCAATGGCTTTTTCAGTTGCAGTAAATAAAATTTTTCAGCCATATTAAATCCAATGCCTGTAAAAGTTACATTACCCTGCTTTACCACAAAACGAATATGTAATTCCTTTACAATTTTTGAATAGCCAGTATCCTCAATATTTCTGGCAATAAAAACCGGCCGCATATTTTCGGGGCCAAATGGTTCCATTTGGCTAATAATATTATAGAAAGATGTATTGATTGCTGCAAATGAAACAGGGGTATCAATAATAATTTCCGGTATCAATAAATCTGGCTCAATGGTGGCTGCAACTACGGCTTCAAATTTATCAGCAAATGCAGTTATGTTTTCTGGCAGCAACGACATGCCTGCTGCTGCAAAGTGGCCGCCATAACCTAATAAATATTCACGGCAGGCATGTATAGCTTCATACAAATTAAAACCAGGAACACTTCTGGCACTGCCGGCAGCAACTTCGCCACTTTGTGTAAGTACAATGGTAGGCCGGTAATAAGTTTCAATAAGGCGTGATGCTACAATGCCCACTACACCTTTATGCCAATGATCTTTAAATACAACAGTTGTTTTTTTTGTTTTTAAATTATCATCGTTGTTAATGATAGCAAGTGCTTCTTCGGTTATACTGCTGTCAGCTTCTTTTCTATCGCTGTTATCATTGTGCAGCATTTCGGCAATGGTTAATGCTTTATCGTATTCGGGCTCTATAAATAATTGTACTGCTTTACGGGCATCGTCCATACGGCCTGCAGCATTTACCCTTGGTGCAATTACAAATACCACATTATTGATTGATAATTTTTTTTGAATACCGCCTAACTTAATTAATGCTTTTATACCCGGGTTGGGGTTGCTGTTTATTTTTTCTAATCCATAAAAAGCCATTACTCTGTTTTCATCAGTCATGGGTACAATGTCGGCAGCAATGGCGGTGGCAACCAAATCCAGGTAACAATAGTAATGCTCTTCCTCAATATTAAAATTCTGCGCTAATGCCGTAATTAATTTAAAGCCCACGCCGCAACCGCACAATTCTTTATAAGGATAATTACAGTCTTTTTGTTTAGGATTAAGGATAGCCACTGCATCGGGAATTTGCTCGTCCGGTAAATGATGGTCACAAACTA
>JAYVKT010000122.1:0-2308 GCA_043768195.1 Chitinophagaceae bacterium
TGCAAATGGCAATATTACCGGGCATAAATTTTACACCGGTACACAACCAGAATCCTACTGGAAGAAAACCAACAAACCAATTGCTGCTGCACCTATCGAAACACAAGTAAATGAAAAATTCCTTGACTCCTATACCGGTGAATATGAATTGCAAGCCGGTTTTACTATTACTGTAACCAAAGAAGGCAACAGATTGTTTGCACAGGCAACAGGCCAACCTAAGTTTGAGTTATTCTCTACTTCTGAAACCCATTGGTTTTTAAAAGTAGTAGATGCAAAGGTTGAATTTATAAAAGACGGCTCAGGAAAAGTTTCAAAATTGATATTGAACCAGGGTGGGCAAAAAATAGATGGAACGAAAATAAAATAATAAGCCGCATGGCATTGCTCTATGATCTAATTAATTAAAGATTATAGCAGTAGATTATCATATCCCTGCCATTTCTTATATTCGGATATATAATTTCGCTTATGCACCTGAAAAAAATAGTTTCTTCGGCATCAATATTATTGTTGCTGCAATCAGTCAGTTTATCTCAAACACAAAAACGAAGTCTTCGTCCATCGGATATTTATCGTCAGCAAACCACCGGCGATGCACAAATATCCCCGGATGGTAAATGGGTAACTTACACCCTTACAAGTATTGATTCTGCGAAAGACAAACGCAACACTGATATCTGGATGATGAGTTGGGATGGTACAGAATCGGTGCAGCTCACCAACAGCCCCGATGGGGAAAGCAGCCCTAAGTGGAGCCCCGATGGAAAATACATTTCATTTACCGCAAGCCGCAGTGGTGGCAGCAGCCAGGTATATTTATTAAACAGGCTTGGTGGAGAAGCTATAAAGTTGACGGATGTAAAAGGAGAACTGAATGATTATGCCTGGAGCCCTGATGGTAAAAAATTATTACTAACCATAAAAGATTATGAAGACACCGCAGGTAAAAAAGTAAACAAGCCCTACGTAATAGATCGTTATAAATTTAAACAGGATGTAAGCGGCTACCAGTATGATAAAAGAAAAACACATCTTTATCTTTTTGATGTGGCAGCTAAAAAAACAGATACGCTGACAAACGGAAACTATAATGAAAGCGGTGCACAATGGAGCCCTGATGGTTCTGCTATTGCTTTTGTAAGTAATCATACAGAAGACCCGGATAAAAATACTAACTCGGATATTTTTATTGTAGATTCTAAGCCGGGTGCCATAGCAAAACAACTCACTACCTGGAAAGGCAGCGATGGATCGCCGCAATGGAGCCCTGATGGCAAAAGCATTGCTTACCTGCGTAGTACATCTGATGCCAATTATATTATGTATGACCAGCCCATTTTGAGTGTGATTTCTGCGAATGGTGGCGAACCAACCTTATTAAGCAAGCAGCTTGACAGACCCGTTTCCACACCCCGCTGGGATAAAGAGGGAGCTAATATAGCTGTACTTGTTACTGATGATTGCGAAAGATACATTGCAACATATGATGTGAGCAATGGAAAAATGAATAAAGTAATTGGCGGCATTCGTTCGTTCAATTCATTAGAACGGCATCCTAACGGCAGTTGGATTACTTCTATGACCGACCCGCAATTGCCTTCTGAATTTTATGCATTAGAAAACAAGACCCTTCGCCGCCTTACTAAAGTACAGGATGATTTTGTTGCACCACTATCATTAGCATCGGTTGAAAAATTTACATCAAAAAGTAAAGACGGTGCATTGGTATCCAATATTCTTTACCTGCCGGCCAATGCCAATAAAGAAAAATTACCGGTTATCTTTTTTATACATGGCGGGCCGGTGGGGCAGGATGATTATGGTTTTGATTTAACGAGACAAATGCTGGCCGCCAGTGGTTATGCTGTGGTAGCTGTTAACTATCGTGGCAGCAATGGCCGGGGATTAGATTATTGCAAATCCATTTATGCTGATTGGGGCAATAAAGAGGTGCTGGATATACAGGGTGCAGCCGATCATTTAATCAGTAAAGGAATAGTGGATGGCAACCTGATGGGTATTGGCGGCTGGAGTTATGGCGGCATACTTACAGATTATACTATTGCAAAAGATACCCGTTTTAAAGCAGCAGTCAGTGGTGCAGGAAGTGCTTTGCAACTTTCAATGTACGGTGTTGATCAATACATATTGCAATTGGATAATGAAATTGGCCAGCCCTGGAAAGACAACAATTATGAAAAATATTTAAAGTTGTCCTATCCGTTTCTTCATGCTGATAAAATTAAAACGCCTACCCTTTTTATGACTGGTGAAAAAGATTTTAATGTGCCTGCTATCGGTAGTG
>JAYVKT010000123.1:0-2553 GCA_043768195.1 Chitinophagaceae bacterium
TGGATTTGGAAAAGTATAACGATGCAGTAGAAGGAGCATGGCTAAATAAGACCGGAACAGTTGTAGCCGTTAAGTGGAATACTAAAACAGACGAAAATAAAAAGGCTGAAATCATTAAAACAGTTAGCACTAATCACAATATTGAACTTACCACATTAGCAGAAACCGAAACAGCCAGTTATACTAAATCATTTCCAAATAGCAATGAGTGGTTCAAAGGCAAAGAAGTTGATAAATTAAGTAAAGAAGAAGCCGGTATCATTGCAAAGAATACTATTGCCAGTTATAAAGAAAAAAAATTAATAAAACCGTCATTTGAAAAGCAGTTTCAGGCAGATATTGAAAAAATTTATGCTGACCTGTTTCTTTCCATTTCATCTTACAAAGACTTGACAACAGAAGCATATAATAAAGTAGAGAGCCAAATACAACAGGCCGGTGAAAAGTATGTAGGCAAAGGCAAAATGCCTCATGTAGAACTTTGTATTTCATCGGAAGAGAGTTGTGAAAAAGATAAATCATGTTCACCCGGCAGCGGCAAATCTTGCTGCGAAAAAAACTAAAGAATGGAAAAGACACTAACACTACAATCTACTATTACTTGCCCGGAATGCGGCTTTCAGAAAGAAGAAACAATGCCTACGGATGCCTGTCAATATTTCTATAAGTGTACAAATTGCGAATCAATATTAAAGCCAAAACAGGGAGATTGTTGTGTTTTTTGCAGTTACGGAACTGTAGCTTGTCCACCAATACAGATGAATAAATCTTGTTGTGCATAGCTTCATCAAAATAGTTTCTTACATCATTATTCTTCTCGGAATAGTGCATATCAGTTTTGCTTTTCCTCTACACATGAACACAGACACACTTTGGTTCGTGGGTGCAGGTATGTCAATTATTTTTGCAGGACTACTTAACCTTGTTGCAATTGATAGGGGCGGTTCCAAATTCACCAAAGGAATAGCGATACTTGTTAATGCTCTTAATTGTGTGATGTTTTGTTTTGCATTACCAATATTAAATGAGCCACAGGTTTATGTAGGAATTATTATTTTTCTCATAACTACAGTAGCTTTTATTGTTGAATTGATACGGCATAAACAAATTAGGCGGTAAGTATATGAAAATGCAAAAGACAATACCTGCTTTACCGGTTGTAAGTATCAAACAATCTTGTGAATACTATACAAACAAACTTGGTTTTACAATAAGGCATCAGGAAGAAACATTTGCTATCGCAGTTCGTGACAATATTGAAATTCATCTCTGGCAGTCATGTGATAAATCTTGGAAATGGAGAAGCATATTTTTAGCACTAAAACCAATATGGACTGGTGCAGAAACTTTTATTGCAGGCACTGCAAGTTGCAGAGTAGAAGTGCAGGGCATAGAAGAACTATACGAAGAATATAAAAAGCAAGGAGTATTGCATAGCCCTGATACAAAAGTTGAAGAACAGTATTGGGGTCACAAAGAATTTCCTGTCGTTGACAATCATAGAAACTTACTTACATTTTACGAAGTGATTTAATTCAAAACAATTTATTATTGTAGCCAGCTTCAGTTTTTCTTCGCCACCGAAGCAATTCCTTTTGCATTTCTTCAAACCTTCATGTCGCCAATCCACCGCTGACAACTGGCAATCCATTTAAAAAAATAAAATACACATGCAAGATAGCTCCGGGAAAACGGAGCATCCAAAAGACTACGGCATAAACACAAACCCAACTCACAAAGCCATCTTTTATTCCGTTTCCTTTTGGAGTGCAAGGACATCCGTTTCCCTTCGCTGACAGAAGCATGTTATTTTATTTTTTCATCATTAAATGTATCGTTATGTCAGTTGCCAGACCACGGAAACGAAAACCTTTGTTTTTTATAAAAAATTGATTCCACAAAAATAATATGCACAAAAAAAAGGACAGGTCTTTTAAAACCTGCCCCTTTTTCTTGCTGAAGAATTAACTCTTTTTAGTGCAGCAAGTTGGTTGCTTGTCACAGCAATTTGGCTTTTGCTCTTCACTGCATTTTGTTTTTTCGCAGCATTCAGTTTTAGCCTTTTGTTTTTTTACTTTGCCAGCTTTTTTACCACCACCATCAGCGTAAACACTTAATGAAGTGGCCAAAGCCAGTAAGGCAATAAATGCACCTTTTTTCATTTTTAAAGATTTAACGTAAAAAAAATATGATACCACCTTCAAAGACGGGAAAAATGAAAAAAGATGCAAAAAAGCATTAAGCTGATTCAGTTTTTAACAGCATGACGACTTTGGGCTGCTGCTTTCAGTTGTATTACATCCACAACCTTCTTCGCCTTCTGCCTTCTTTTCTTCATCTAACTTGCAACAGGCATCGGCATTATTAGTGGGTGTGCCGCCACAGCAGCCAGAAGATGAGCTGGCTTTTTTATCCAATTCTTTAGTGATTTTTATTTTCTCTAAAGGGGCAATAAGTTCCTTTTCCATTTTAATTGTTGTTTAAGTGAGTAATCTATTTTCACTTATATAGACGGATAGCAATGTAAAATGATGCAGCATTAATCACAATCGA
>JAYVKT010000124.1:0-5222 GCA_043768195.1 Chitinophagaceae bacterium
GTTTCTCTGTGTTGAAAAAAAATTACAGCGAGGCTAAGCTTTCTTCAATCACTTTAATCTTTTCTTCAGCATCTGCTTTTTTCTTTCTCTCACTTTCCAGTACTTCCGGCTTTGCATTCTGAACAAATTTTTCATTGCCCAATTTCTTTTCTACGGAAATTAAAAACCCTTTCAGGTAGTCAAGGTCTTTTTGTAGTTGCTCTTTTTGTGACGCAGTATCAACTACAACTGATGTTTCAATAAAGAATTTGTCTTTTTGAACCACTACGGTGATGCTATTGGCAACAGAAGTCGAAGTGTATGAAACGGATTCTGCATTTACCTGTTTCAGTAAAATACCTTCAATAGACTGATACGTTTCCTTATTCTCAGTAAGTATATGGAGCTTAATAGTATCTTTTGGTTTCAGCTGATTTTTGTTTCTTGCATCACGGATTGCAGTAATAACTTCTTTCAATAAAACAGCATCAGACAAAATAGCTTTATCAACTGTAGTCGCAGCAGCATATTGTTTCACTGTTAAATCATCCTTTCTTTCTTTCAGTTGATGATAAATCTCTTCTGTAATAAAAGGCAGGAACGGATGCAGTAATTGCATCAGTTCTTCAAAAAAGCCTACTGTTTTTTCATACACAGTTTTATCAATGGGTTGTTCAAAACCGGGCTTTACCCATTCCAGATACCAGCTACAGAAATCATCCCAAATCAATGAGTATAATGTTTTCAATGACTCACTCAACCGGAAATCTATAAACTGCTCATCTAATTCCAATCTTACCTGAGCTAATCGATTCTCAAACCAATCGGTTGCGAAGTTTGCTGACTGCTTACTGCCAACTGCAGACTGCCTTCCTTCCCACATCTTTACCAGCTTCAATGCATTCCACATTTTATTAATGAAGAATTTCCCCTGGTCATTACTGGCCTGGTCCCACATCAAATCATTACCTGCCGGGGAGGCAATCATAATACCAAAACGAACAGCATCCGCACCTTCATCTTCGATCATCTTTAATAAATCAGGAGAGTTGCCGAGGCTTTTACTCATCTTTCTTCCTTGCTTATCCCGAACGATACCGGTAAAGTAAACTTCGTTAAAAGGTTTTTGTCCTTTGTATTTATAGCCCGCCATTATCATTCTGGCTACCCAGAAGAAAATGATCTCTGGTGCGGTTACTAATGTATTGGTAGGGTAGTAGTAGTTTACGTCTTTATTATCAGGGTTGCTATAACCTTTAAATACTTCAAACGGCCACAGCCATGATGAAAACCAGGTGTCAAGACAATCTTCGTCTTGTTTCAGTTGGGCATTGGCAATTGAAAATTGGTCATTGAACATTTTCTTAGCGTTTTCTTCTGTATCAGCAACAACGAATCTTCCTTCCTCATCATGCCATGCTGGTATTCTATGACCCCACCAAAGTTGTCTTGATATGCACCAGTCTTTAATATTCTCCATCCAATGGCGATAGAGATTTTTAAATTTCGCCGGATAAAATTTTATTTCGTCATCCATTACTGAATTCAATGCCGGTCCGGATATTTTTTTCATATCCACCCACCATTGTAATGATAATCTTGGCTCAACTACTGCATCCGTTCTTTCACTATAACCAACCTCACTGATGTAGTCTTCTGTTTTTAATAAGAAACCTTTTTCTTCCAGTTCTTTGGCTATTTTCTTTCTTGCTTCAAACCGGTCTTCGCCAATATATATCTGTGCTTCTGCATTCAGGGTTCCGTCTTCATTAAATATATCAACTACTTCCAGTTTATGTTTTTGTCCAAGCTGATTATCATTCATATCATGCGCCGGGGTAACCTTCAATGCACCGGTTCCAAAATCCATCGTTACATATTCATCGGTAATAATTGGTATGCGACGATTGATCAACGGAACAAACGCAAATTTTCCATGCAGGTGTTTGTATCGTTCATCATCAGGATGTACACAAATAGCAGTATCACCCATTATTGTTTCCGGACGAACTGTTGCAATAATAATGCCCCCATCCCCTGAAGGGGAGAAAGGAACAGGGTTGCCGATTTCATCACTCAATTGATAGCGGATGTGATATAACTTTTGATTTGTTTCCTTTCTAATAACTTCTTCATCACTGAGTGCCGTCTTTGCTTTCACATCCCAGTTTATCATTCGTTTGCCACGATAGATAAAACCTTTGTTGTATAAATCAATAAACACATTGATTACCGATTGATAATAATCCGGATCCATCGTAAAGCTGGTTCTTTCCCAATCCAGACTGCATCCCATCTTTTTTAACTGTTGCAAAATGATATCGCCATATTTCTCTTTCCATTCCCAGGCATATTTCAAAAAATCTTCCCGGCTTAGTGATGATTTGGCAATTCCTCTTTCCCTCAGCATCTGTACCACTTTTGCTTCTGTGGCAATGGAAGCATGGTCGGTACCTGGCACCCAGCAGGCATTTTTTCCCTGCATCCTTGCACGACGTACTAGTATATCCTGGATTGTGTTGTTCAGGCAATGCCCCATGTGCAACACCCCGGTTACATTGGGCGGCGGTATTACTACAGTGTAAGGTTCACGGCCATCTGGCTCACTGTGAAAATAATTTTTAGATAGCCAATGCTGATACCATTTCTCTTCGGCGGCGCTGTGGTCAAAGTTCTTGCTTAATTCCATAAGTCGGCAAATTTACCGTGTTTTGTGTAGATAGCGAAAACAGCGGTACCGGCATCAACCTATCAGAAATACTTTTATATTCGTAATAAATTGACCTGTAAAACTGATATATGAAAAGAGAATTAGCCTCCTGGTTCAGCCCCTCGTTAAACAAAGAAATGCCTATTGCCAGCTATGGCGATTATGGGTTTGCCCTTTTGCTGGTACCCACCGCCGCTGCCGACTATTTAGAGTATGAACGTTTTCAATTGATGGATCACCTTGCGCCTTTTATTGATGCAGGAAAAGTAAGGGTCTTTTCAATAGACAGCATCAACAATGACAGCTGGATGAATAATAATATGGATCCCCGCCAAAAATCTATTAACCATCAGCGGTGGAATCAATATATATATACTGAAGTAGTGCCTTTTATTAAAACGAATACCAGCCAGGAGACGCCTATCATTACTTGTGGTGCTTCTTTCGGCGCTTTGCACAGCATGAATTTGTTTTTGAAAAGACCAGATTTGATAAATGGAGTGATTGCTATGAGCGGTGTATATGACCTGTCAGAATATACCAAAGGCTATTTTGATGATGATGCTTATTTCAACAGCCCGGAGCACTATATGAAAAACCTGACTGACCACAATATTTTAGAGCAAATTCGTAAAAGCAGCCATATTCATATACTTACCGGCAGTGGTAACTATGAGGATCCCAGTGCAAGTGGCCGTTTTGCCAAAGTGCTGTATGATAAAGGGATCTGGTATGAATTAGATGTATGGGGGCAGGACTGGCCGCATGATTGGAATACCTGGCGGGCCATGCTGCCGCATTATCTCGGCGCAAAGTTTTAAGTAATCAAGCGAATAAATATTTTAGGCAGGAATAAGCTCATGCAATAATTGTATGAATACTTTTCTGTCAATCATTTTGGATCCCATACTTTCAAGGTATTCTGTGTAAACCTGGCAATCTATTAACCCGATCCCTTCTTCTTTTAATTGCTCCACATATTTAATAAAAGCAAACCGGGAAGCATTACTGGTTTTGCTGAACATGCTTTCACCATAAAATACTTTACCGAGTTTAATGCCATATAATCCACCAACCAATTCATCATTCTTCCATACTTCTGCACTATGGGCATAACCAAGCTCATGTAATTTACAATATGCTTTTTCCACTTCATTGGTTATCCATGTTCCATCTTGTCCGGTACGTTTTGTTTCCTTGCAATGATGAATGACCTGTGCAAATGCGTTGTTAGTGGTGAATTTAAACCCGCCTCCCGGATGGGCAGGCTCATTTTTTTTAAGTAAGGATTTGATGCTCTTACTCACTTTTAATTCATCAGGAAATAAAACAAACCGGGGATGGGGACACCACCATAAAATTGTATCGCCATCATACCAGGGAAAAATGCCGTTGCGGTAGGCAAGCAATAATCTTTCTGTAGAAAGATCTCCACCCATGGCCAGCAGCCCATCTGGTTCAGCTAAATGAACAGACGGAAAAATCAATTCTTTATCTAACGCAAATAAGGGCATGGTGCAAAAATAAAAGCCCCGTTTCATTTAAAATGAAACGGGGCTTTTATTTTGTTTAATTATTACTTTATTGTTTTACAAATTTCTCCTGGCTTATCAATGTGCCATCCGGGGCACTTACTTTAACAAGATAAAGCCCACCGGTTAGCTTGCTAATGTCAAAAGTAGAGTTGTTCTCTGATTCTTTTGTCATGAATACCCGTTGCCCGTTAATATTGAATATCTCAATTACTTTTTGTTTATCGTAGTTAGCAATATAAATATTCAACTTATCACTGGCGGGGTTAGGATAAACTACCAGTCTTACTTTTTCAGAACTTACTATCGGCAAATCAGGTACTGTGGCGGTGCCCAATGCGACTCTGAGAGTGTAACAAGACGTGGCACTATTCGCCCCGTTATATCCATATACTCTTACATAATAAGTACCGGCTGTGTATGTTCTTGTAATGGTTTCACTGGTAGTACCTCCCGCCTGTGAAATGGCTAACTGTGTTGTACCATTACTGCTGTACAAACGTATGTCGTAGTCGAATGGTAATGTAGTAAGCGTAATGGTTGCTGTTCCTCCGGTTGTAATAACAAAACGGTAATAGTCATTATCACCAGTCGGACTAATTAATCCTTTAACATCTGTATTAAATGGTATCAGCGCAGCACCACCCGAAGTTCCGTTGGTAGAAACATCGTAAACACCCGGACAGGTAGGTGCGGCAGCCGTTGTAAACTGTGCTTGTGTATAAGCACCGGTTGCGCCGGTACAGTTAGCTCTCACCCTCCAATCGTATAACGAACTTGCTGTAAGACCACTAAGATTAACAGAAAGCGATGTAGTAGCGGTTGCTGCATTCGTCCATGTTCCCGATGATGCTAATTTGTAATCCACATCATAGTTATTGGCGCCGCTTAAAGCCGACCAGCTAACGGTTGCAGTTGTTGCCGTTATTGCTGAAGAAGCCAGACCTGCTACTGTGCCACAAGTAGGCGGAGCTGTTGTTGTAAACTGAGCTTGTGCGTAG
>JAYVKT010000125.1:0-4028 GCA_043768195.1 Chitinophagaceae bacterium
GTTAAAGTAACGGAGCCCTATTGTTTCAAGGCCGTACAAGCTGCCATATACCCGGGCATATAATTCGTTTACATATTTTGTAACTGCATAGGGGGATAAAGGGTTGCCTATTACATTTTCGATTTTGGGCAAATCCGGATGGTCGCCATAAGTAGATGAACTGGCTGCATATATTACTCTCTTAATTTTATTTTCCTTAGCGGCTGTAAAAATGTTGAGTGTACCTGTAATATTTACATCATTTGTTGTAAGGGGATCGTTGATAGAACGGGGTACAGAGCCAAGAGCTGCCTGGTGAGAAATCAGATCTATACTATCGCAGGCAGCAAGGCAGGTTTCATAACTACGAATATCCCCTTCTATAAATCCGAATTTTGGATTGGTAAGAAATCCTTCTATGTTTTTTAATGACCCTGTTGCCAGATTATCCAAAACTCTTACAAAGGAGACCCTGTTATCCTGCAATAAATTTTCCACCAGGTTTGAGCCAATAAAACCTGCACCTCCGGTTACTAAAATCCTCATGATTACTTTGAATTTTTCTTTGGTTTTGATTTGCTGAAAAGTTTTCTTACATCCAGCTTATCAATTACTTTGTCAAAAAAGCTCCGGGGTGGGGTTTCCTCTTCATAATAGCTGCCGTAGCCATAGCCATACCCATATCCATAGCGGCCATAGCCATAGTAGCCATAGCCGGGTTTTAATTTCACATCATTGATGATTATTGAAACCTTGGGTAACTTACCCCCCTTATAAAACTCATCAATCAAGCCCACTTGTTTTTTAAAAGTGTGGCCCTGGCGCACAAGGTATAATGAGCAATCAGCAAATTTTCCCAATGTCATTGCATCACTTACCATACCTACGGGAGCTGTATCAATCAATACAACGTCGTAATTATTTTTTAACCAGGCAAACAATTCATCCATCTTTGGATCCAACAATAATTCTGAGGGGTTGGGAGGTACGGGACCGCATCCAAGTACAAAAAGATTTTCATGGCCAGCCACAGGCTTTATCAAATCAGCTACTTCTGCTTTGCCGAGTAAAAAGTTAGTTATGCCCGGTCCCTTTACCATACCTAAGCCGGATAAAACTTTAGGCTTGCGAATATCAAACTCAAGTATTATTGTTTTTTTACCTGCTAATGCCAGTACGGCTCCCATATTAGTAGATATATAGGATTTCCCTTCGCCGCTAAAAGAAGACGTAACCAAGATGGCAAATTTTTCTTTTTTGTTAAGAATATACTGAAGGTTGGATCTTATGATACGAAACTGTTCTGCCACCATACTGCGGGTAGTTTTGTTTACTACCAATGTATTTTCGGCATAGGAGTGGCCAATTTCGCCAAGTATGGGGGCTTCTGTAATTTTTTCTACATCAAACCTTGTGCTTACTTTATCGCTCAGCATTTCACTGGCAAAAATGACAAGTGCCGGAAGGCCTAAACCAAGCAATATGGCCAGGAACTGTATAGCTCTTTTACTGGGTTTTATAGGTATAGAAGTAGGATAAGCCTTATTAACCACATCTGAATTAGAGACATTAGAGGCTTTAGATATTCCCTGTTTTTCTCTTTCTTCCTGCAAAAACTTATACAATACCTGCAACAGATCCACCTGCGTTTGTATTTGTATCTGCTCTTTTACTTTTTCTGGCAACAGCCTTAATTGCGACTGGCTTTGATTACTTTTTTCTTTTACCGTACGAATAGTGGAAGAAATAGATGATCTAATGTTTCGCAGGTTTTCCTGAATACTTGTACGGAGTTTTTCTATCTGGCTACCCGCTTCTTTTACAAGGGGATTGTTTACCGGTACATTGGCATCAAGAAGCTGTTGCCTTCCAATTTGTACTTTGTTATAATCACTAACCAGCCCAATTAGTGTTGGGTCTTCTAAATTTAATGTGGTCGGTACTTTTTCAAACTGATTTTTTTTATCCCGTAAGTAAGTACTTAAAATATCGGCCACACCCATTTTGAGTGTTTGTTCATTAATTGTCTTATCTGCTTCTGTCAGGTTACTAAAGTAATTTTCTGACTGTGCTTTCGAATCTATCAGGTTATTTCTCTGCTCAAAATCATTTAAAATTCTTTGTACACTGTCAATCTTAAACCTGAATTCAGCCAGCCTGTCATCAATAAAATCTAATGTTTTAACAGATGTTTTATCTTTCTGTTCTACGCTATATCTGCCATACTCCTCCATTAGTTGATTAACTATATCTGCACCCATTTTTGAATTGGGTGTTGTTAATCCTATATAGAGAATGCCTGTACCGGGTGTTTTTAAGTTTATACGAAGATCCCCGGTAAAATTGCTAGCAGCAGTTGCTGTTGGCGTCCAGGTAACTTTATATTCTTTACTTATCGCTGTAATGGGGTTTCTTACCAGGGTGAATACACCATGTGAGTTGCGAAACGTTTGGCCAAATAAAAATGTTTTGGTCTCATCATCAACCATAAATTCTTTGTCATTCAGGAATTTTATCTTTAATGAAAAGGATTGGTTGCTATCGGCTAATTGCAGTGCCTTTATCAAAAACGGCCCCTGATCATAAATATTTACCGTTTTTATCTTCCCTTTCGCACTGTAGCTAAATTGCAGTCCCAGTTTTTCCACTACCCGCTGCATCAACGGAGATGATTTTAATATTTCTATCTCATTCTGAATATTAGAAGCTTTATTGTTACCCATCAGGATTTCCAGTTCATTATTCTTTGCATTGCCCTGCTGTTCGCTGCGGATAAGCATGCTGCCGCCAACACTATAAATGGGTACAGTGTATCGCAGGTATAAGAAAGCAATTAATAATGCAAAAGCTACCGATAAAACAAAGAGTGGAAGAAACCTGGCATATTTATAAAATACATCTCTCAGGCTCAGGTTCCAGAGCTCTTTTTTATTTTCACTGATAATTTTACTATTCGGATCTTCCATTTACAAAAGTTCTGATTAAATTAAATAGGAACGATTATCTCCCAATGAAGATATTGGCTAAAGTAGCGGCAGCAGCAACTAATGTAAGACCGATAGTTAGTTTTTGAAATTGCCGTTGCTGCTCTTCCTGCTTCAACCTTTGTTTTGTTAAACCAACAATCACCACATCGTTTTGCATCAGGTTATAATAGGGAGATTCGAAAAAATCTTTTGATGATAAATCAATCACACCGGTTTCCCGTTGTCCGTTTATCTCTCTCAGTATTTTTATATCATTCTTTTTGCCATAATCTGTAATACCGCCTGCCAGCCCCACTGCTTCAAGAATTGTCAATCGTTCGCCGGGAACAGTTACCGGTCCCTCTCTGCCAACCTGACCAAGTATGGTAACTCTAAAATTAAGATACCGTACAATAACAGTTGGGTTGCTTAATAATTCTACCGGCTCAGTAAGCCTTTTTTTAACTGCCGTTGCCAGTTCATGTTTTGTTAGTCCTTCGGCATGAAATAAACCCAGCCTTGGATGTTCAATATTTCCAGTATTGTCCACCAGAAAGCCTGCCGCTGTAGCACCTTGTGTTGCCCCGGTTGCAGAAGCACTTGCTACAGGCAAGTTGTATAATTGATCTACGTCCGGCTTGGTGCTAAGACTATAAACCTGGATAGACAGAAGATCCCCCTTTTGAATACGAAGCTCGGGAATATTGACAACGCCTTTACCTGTGGTATCGTTTACCTTGTCCAGGTAATAAGGTAAGGCTTGTTGTGGTTTACAAGAGAAAAAATAAACAGGAAGTGAAAGCAGTAATAAAATCCGGATGAATTTCATTGATATGTCTTTAATATAAATGCAGCCGGGGCTGCAAATCTGGTTTGGTTTTACTTAGGCTGTATCGAAGTTAATTTACTTCTGTCAATATATGCTACCAAAATAAACCCCAGGCTGTCTATAGCAACCTTTACAGTTTTGTGGCGTACATCAAGTATCATTCCTTCTTTATCCATTAATGTTCCGTTGGTAATGCGTACCCGTTGGTTCACTTTTAATTCTACCGGTCTTGCCTCTACATTTTCATATTCATC
>JAYVKT010000126.1:0-3632 GCA_043768195.1 Chitinophagaceae bacterium
TACCGGGAATCTACCACAATTACTTTTTCATAATTATTAATCAGAAAAGGCGCAAAGGCGTTGCCGTACGATTCTTTTACCAATGCAATCTTTCTTCCGTTTTTATGTTGTGTTTCCATTTTACAAATTGGTAAATCGCCTTGCAGAAAAACAGAATAGCTATTGGCACCACTTACCTGCTCTGCATACATTTTCGATTTTGCCCAATAGCCAATTGATTTACTAGTACCAATGTAAAAATTGATAGAATCTGGAAACAGGTAATACCTTACAGAGTCAGGATTGTTTTTCAATACAGCCGACCTGGTAAGGCGGTGAAACAAACCCAGGAAACCAGGTTTTACTTTCGAAGGAATACTGTCTAATAAAACAGGCGTAAGTCCGGCTGCCTTACAGAAAGAACGGTAAGCATAATAAGCACCCAGGCTTGTCCAGTGATGATCCGTATTAAAATAAATGTATTCCGTACGGTGTTTTCTTATTTCATCTATTGGATTTACTTTAATAATATCCGGGTCTTCGGCAGCGAAAACAGCACCGATGGCATCTTTGGCGGGTGTAATAAGGTTCTTATACTTTTCAGTTACTTCAAATTCAAAACCATTTGGGATGATAAGATTATAAATTTTGACGCCGGGTAGTTTCAACCGGCTGTACATATTAATAACAGATGCGTATTGCCTGCCATTGCCGCCACCACCGCTAAATAATTCGAAGCCCCGGTTTTTGAAAATAAAAACTGCTCCTTTTCTTATACCTGTCTGGCCATCATCAGGTAATACTTCAGGTACCGGCGGCTCTGGTTTTATAGTGGTTACGTTAGATGCTGTATCTGTTCCGGCAAATTCTTTTTTATTCTTGCCAGAATTACAGGAAACCACGGCAATAGAAAAGATTAAAACGATATGGCTGCGTTTTACCATTATTTTTTTAATCCCTTAATCTTATTAATGTGGAAAGGAGTATGTGCCGCAAAAATGTTATTGATAAATAATAACTCGTTAATGCCTTCTGCCTTCAGCATGGCTATGAAATCGCCGGTGTAATATCGTTGATCCACTACAATTACTTTTTCATAATTATTAATGAGGAAAGGAGCAAAAGCATTTCCGTATGATTCTTTTACTATAGCAATCTTTCTGCCGTTCTTATGCCGGGTTTCCATTTTTACGGTGGGTAAATCGCCTTGCAGAAAAACCGAATAACTGTTGGAGCCGCTGGCACCTTCGCCATACATTTTTGATTTTACCCAATAACCAATTGTGTTGCTTCCGATATAAAAATTCATCGAATCTTTAAAGAGGTAATAACGAACGGAGTCTGGATTGCTTTGCAGGCCAGGATCTTTTGTAAGACGATAAAGTGAACCAAGAAATGATGGTTTAGTTTTAGATGCAATAGTATCTAATGATACGGGTGTTAGCCCTGCTGTTTGGCAAAATGCCCGGTAAGCATAATAGGCGCCGAGGCTGGTCCAGTGGTGGTCGGTATTAAAATAAATATACTCGGTACGGTGTTTTCTAATTTCATCAATAGCCCACACTTTTTTGATGTTGGAGTCAAGTGAATTATAAATATTTTCAATAGCCGGGCGGTTAGGTTTTTGCAGCTTGGCATATTTCTCTGTGATTTCAAACTCCAGTGCTACGGGTATAATCAGGTTGTAAACTTGTATATCCGAGCCGAGTATTTTATTATACGAGTTAATAACATCAGCATATGATTTGCCCATGGCCTCGCCACCACCAAACATTTCAAAAGCTCTGTTCTTAAATACAAAGACCTTTTTCTTTACTTCACCGGTGGCACTATCATTGGGCAGCGGGCCATTATTTATTGTTTCATTTTTGGCAGTGTCCGTCTTTTCGTTGGCTTCAGCATCGTTATTGGGATCGTACATCTTTATTTCGCTGCTGTTAAAACCAATGCTGCGTTTAAATTTATCTGCAAAGCTTATCCAGTTATTCCGAAGTGGAAAATTGTCCGCATAATACTCATCTATCTGTTTAAAATATTTTCCGCTCCAGAAGAGGCTGTCAGAGTAATTGGGAAATGCTGCCAACTTACGGTTTTCCATTACTGATACCGTTTGTTTTTTCATGGCCAGCGAAGCAATACCACCTGCTAAAAGCAACCCGCAAAAAATGACCACATTGATGGTGTGCATTTTTTTATTTCCTGCTTCGCCTATATTCGTTACTTCCATATTGTGCTATTTATTAAAACCTGAAATAAATAAACGGGTTATAACTTTTACCCACTAATTGTGCCACACAAAGAAAAAGCAGCACTACATTAAATCCTATAACCGCTGTGTTATAAAAACTAATACGGCCTGTTCTTTTGTCTATCCACCCTTTTATGGTATGATAAACCGGCATACATAAAATAAGGGCCAGCACCAGCCAGAACAAATGGGTGCTGAGTACATTCATTACATCCATATTGCCATTGGGGCCTGCACTAAAGGAGAATAGTTTTTTTACATACGCAACCAGCATATCTGTATCAGTAAAATAAAAGATTACCCAACCCGGAATAATAATAATTAATGCATAGAGATGTGCAATAAAGGCCGGTGCTTTTTCTAACCATTTTAAAAGGAAAGCCCTTTCCAACGCAATAAAGATGAAGAAGTACAATCCCCAGAAAATAAAATTCCAACTGGGGCCGTGCCACATACCGGTAAGAAACCACACAATGAAGAGATTGAGATAAACCCGTTTTTTATTTCCGCCGAGTGGGATATAGACATAATCTCTGAAAATACTACCGAGGGAAATATGCCATCGTCGCCAAAATTCACCAATAGATTTTGAGATATAGGGATAATTAAAATTCTCCCGGAAGTGAAAACCAAACATTCTTCCCAGGCCAATGGCCATATCTGAATAGCCAGAAAAATCAAAATAGATTTGAATGGCAAACATGATTAAGCCCACCCATGCTTCCAGGCTGGAGAGTGCTGAAATATCCAGTAATGAAATAATATTTCTTTGATCACCCATGTATTTAGCTACAATTTGTGCAGCAATGTTGGCAATCACTACTTTTTTAAACAAGCCAATACAAAATCTCGACACACCCAAACTGAAATCAGTAAAGTTTTCTTTTCTACCATAAATTTCTTTTTCTACATGGGCATACCGGATAATAGGCCCGGCTACTAATGAAGAGAAAAGAGATACATACATTAAGAAGTTAGGAAAATTCCGTTGCGCCTTTATATCGCCACGATAAACATCCACCACATAAGAAATGGTATGAAATGTGTAAAAAGAAATACCCAACGGCAGTGCATAGCCAGGTGCCGAAAAGGAAGTGCCTAACAGAGAGTTTACCTGATCAACTATAAATTTATCGTACTTAAAAGTAGCCAGCAAAGCAAGGTTGAAGATGACTGTAACCGTTACCCCAATCTTTGCCCATTTGGTGCCCCGGTGTTTATCAATAAAAATAGAGTTGCCCCAATCGAAGAGGGAAGAAAGGATAAGTAATGATATCCAAATTGGTTCACCCCAGCCATAAAAAGCCAGCGAAAAAACAATAAGCACCCAGTTTCGCCATTTAGGGTTTTTGGTGCTGTAATACAGCATCAGGCATAGTGGCAGAAATATAAAAAGGAAAAGCAG
>JAYVKT010000127.1:0-4218 GCA_043768195.1 Chitinophagaceae bacterium
GTTTTTTAACCTTACCCAAATAGAGATCACCTACGGCAAAACGGGCATCGCTTTTTTCGCTATGCAGTTCTACCAGCTTCTTGTCCTCCAACAGGGCAATTTCCACCCCTTGCGGGGCTGCGTTAATAATAAGTTCTTTGTTCATTACAGCTTACATAAATGAAAACACCTCCGTGCTGTAAAACACCAGTTGCCAGAAACCCGTATGGAATGCTGGACTGTACCTGTAGAAATTTTTGCGAGAAAATGGCGGAATGTTCCCAAGGAACCCATTCGGGGCAAACTTTTACGGCAAACAACCGGTGGACTGGGAAAAGAGTCATTAGTCGTGAGTCAGGAGTCTAACCAGCAATATCATGCAACTGGCTACCGACTAATGACTCACGACTCCAGACTATTTGTTCCTCTTCTTATGACGGTTCTTTCTCAGTCTTTTTTTACGCTTATGCGTCGCAATTTTATGACGCTTCCTTTTTTTACCACAAGGCATACTCAAATAATTTTTTAATCTTGTTTATAAATAAAATTTCTTCTATCCGGTGTTATGTGGAAGGGCTATTTTTTTAGCTCTTCTATTCTTTTTTTTATAGCCAGCTTTAGTTCTGCGTCTTTGGCTAAGGGAAGGCTTTTTTGATACCAGCTAACAGCTTTTACTTTTTCTCCCATTCTTTCATACACTTCTGCCAGCAACAATGCAGCATCTATATCAGCCGGCCTCATCCGGTTAATGGTTTCCAAACGGCTAATGGCTTTATCATATTGCCCGGATAACAGCGACCCTCTTGCCAGCATCATCTGTGCATAAAGGTTTGTACTGTCTTTTTCAGCTACTTCCCTGATTTTCAATATCCCTTCCATAGGGGTGGGGGAAATTTCGCCAAACAGGTAGCAGGCGCCAAGGCCTACTTTTGCTGAATCATTAGCCGGGTTAATCTTCAAAGACCTTTCAAACAAATCTTTAGCCTGCAATGCTTTCCACTTTCTTCGTTGCGCCACATCATCACCTTGCAGGTTCTCTAAAATCTGTTGGGCGGCAAAGGTGAGGCTTTTTTCCGAATTTTCCAATCGGGCAGCTTCGGCAGTGTACCAGGCATAAGGCATAAACGATTGGGCAGTATCTGCCCAAAACCGGGCTAACTGGTGATAAACATGAATCTGCTGGTCTTTAACATCGCCACGGGAGATGGAATTTTCGAGGGTGGTTATCCTGACCATCTGTTCAGCAGTCAGTTGTTTTTTTGCAAGGGTCAGTATGGTATCAATAGAAAGATAAGCTTCCTCAGCCTCATGATTATGCCCGTCATCTGGACTATGCTCAGTTGTTGCTATTATTTTCTTTTTCGGAACAGTTCTGCCAAAAATGAAAATGCCTGCGGTTAACAACAGGGCAATACCAATAGTAATTAACTGGGGTCTCTTCACATTATTAAAATTGGAGGCAAAGGTACTGGCAAAAAAATGTTTCCTGCACTTTAGGAAGAGCTAATTCAGCTATATTTTGATAAAGTTCCATAAAACCATTTCTAAGATTTCTTACATTTAGTTTTGAATTTCGTCGTCTATCTTGATTTTAAAACCATTAAATCCCTGTAAAATGTATCAACGTATTGGCTTACCTGTTTTGCTTTTACTTTCCTGTTGGCTGGTTTCTTGTGGCGGGAAAAGAAATGCATCTGATAAGAATGCTGATTCTCCCGTATCGGACACTAATGCTGCCAAACAAACCGAAAACAAAATTAGCGGTACAGACACTACACTATCAACCGTGCAACCTTTATTAGAGAAAGAAATTAGTAAATGGGTGCATTCGTTTAAAAATTTTCATATTGATTCTTTCCGGCAAATTGATAACCGTGAATTTCAACAAGATGATTATGATGAATTATCAGGCGTAACAAAGTTTTATTCTCTTTATAAACCATCACTTTATTTTTCACCGGATAGCAGCCAGTTTATTGATCTGTACAGCAGCGGTATTACATTGGAGAAAAAAGGAAAAAAGATCATCGCTATCGGAGATGTGGATCAGGCAGTAACGCTTTGTAACCTTACAACAAAAAGCTGGAAGAGAATTTTATCTTTTGGCCCTTCCGCAGGTGTGGAAGAGGCTTTGTGGTTATCTCCCACCAAATTCATACTAGCTGGTACTATGCAAAATGATGAGGGTAAACATCAGCCGTTTTTATTGCTTGGCGATACCAATGAAAAATCATTTCGCTGGTTCGAAGCCAGTTTGATAAGGGATGAGCCGAACAAGTACGAAGCCAGTGGCTTTAGCAAATTAAAGATTGATGAATGGGAGTGATATTATTAAGCATCCTCACCAGGGCCTGCGTCTGCTTTTACTTCTTTTAATTTTTTTACCTCTGCCACAAATTCTTTGGCGGGTTTAAAAGCCGGAATATAATGTTCAGGGATGTGTACGGCAATGTTCTTTTTGATGTTACGGCCAATTTTAGCTGCTCTTTTTTTAGTGATGAAGCTGCCAAAGCCCCGGATATAGATATTTTCGCCAGCGGCAAGGGTGTCTTTTACCTCTTTAAACATAGTTTCCAGCGTAACAAGCACATCTACCTTGGGGATGCCTGTTTTTTCAGAAATCTGATTTACCAGGTCGGCTTTTCTCATTGTTGCAGGTTTTAAGTGGTTTTACGAACACCAATTTATGATAAAATAATATGATAGTCAACTAAATAGGCATAATTTTTTAAACCATATTGTAATTGTTACATTTAAAATGACAGATATTTAGCAGCCAAAACCTATACGACTTCGTATTTTTTCATGAAAAAAACCGGCCAGCAGGACTTGAAAATAAAATTTGCCCCTTTTTTATTAAAGTGGAATAAGGGAAAAAACACCCGGCAAATGCCGTGGAAAGGCGAGAAAGACCCTTACAGAATTTGGCTCAGCGAAATCATTCTTCAGCAAACAAGAGTAGAACATGGATTGAGTTATTACAACAACTTCATCAAAACATTTCCGGATGTACACAAACTGGCGAAGGCAACCGATGAAAAGGTTTTCAAACTCTGGGAAGGCCTGGGTTATTATACAAGATGCCGGAACCTGATTGCAACAGCCCGGCATGTTTCCAAAGAACTGAAAGGAAAATTTCCTGACAATTATGACGACATAAAAGCATTGAATGGCATAGGCCCTTACACGGCGGCGGCTATTTCTTCTTTTGCCTTCAACCTGCCATATGCCGTGGTAGATGGAAATGTTTTCCGGGTGCTGGCAAGGGTGTTTGGCATTGACAAGCCTATTGACTCAACGGAAGGAAAAAAACATTTTGCTGCCCTTGCAGATAAATTGCTGGATAGAAAAATACCGGGTTTGTATAATCAGGCTATTATGGATTTTGGCGCCCTTGTCTGTAAGCCTGCAGCGCCGCTTTGCGGCAATTGTGTTTTTAATAAAGATTGTGCAGCGTATTTAAATAACAAAGTGGGGGCATTGCCTGTTAAAGAAAAAAAGATAACAATCAAGAGGCGATGGTTTTATTACTTTTTGCTGGAGCATAAAAATGAAACGGCCATTTCAAAGCGTACTGCAAAAGATATCTGGAAGGATTTGTATGAATTTCCCATGATTGAAGCAGTAAATGAACTGCCGGTAAAAAAAATACTGCAACAAGCTGAAAAGAATAAGTGGGTAGCAAAGAGCAGCTATGAAGTAATTGCTGTTTCTCCTCTATACAAACAACAACTTTCCCACCAGTTGATAGCCGGGCAGTTTATCATAATACAATTAAAGAAAAAACCATTGCAGGAAAAAAATTGGTTGTGGGTTACAAAAAATAAAATGGGGAAACATGCCTTTCCGCAGTTTATTAATCAGTATTTAGTAAAAAAATAAGCCGGTAAAGGGTACCCTAATCTTTAATAGCTCATTTTTTTGATTGTTTCCTCTCAGAAACATTTTAACTTTAAGAAGCATTAAAAAATTTAAATGATTTCATAACTTAAAGAATAAATGTATGAGAGGTGTAAACCGTGTAATGCTGATTGGTAACCTGGGCAAAGACCCCGATGTGCAGCACCTGGATGGAAATATTGCCGTAGCTAAATTTCCGCTGGCCACCACCGAAACGTTTAAAGACCGTACCGGCAAATTAGTGTCGCAAACAGAGTGGCATACCGTGGTGCTGTGGCGTGGCCTTGCCGACCTTGCTGAAAAATATTTACATAAAAGCAGCCTCGTTTATATAGAAGG
>JAYVKT010000128.1:0-4290 GCA_043768195.1 Chitinophagaceae bacterium
TACTACCAAAACGATATTTTCATAATCTGCTAAGAAATTTTCTAACCACCCGATTGTTTCAATATCCAAACCATTGGTAGGCTCATCTAATAATAAAATGTCAGGGTTACCAAATATGGCTTGTGCCAGCAATACCCTTACTTTTAAATTGGAAGGGATGTCTTTCATCAGCGATTGATGATATTCTTCTGTTACCCCTAACTCACTTAATAAAGTTGCCGCATCGCTATCAGCAGTGTAACCACCCATTTCGCCAAATTCACCTTCCAGTTCACCAGCCCTCATTCCATCTTCTTCTGTAAAATCAGCTAAAGCATAAATGGTTTCTCTCTCTTTAGCAATAGCCCAAAGTTTGGTATGACCCATCATCACTGTATTCAACACCTTTTCTCCATCAAACTCAAATTGGTTTTGTTTTAGAATCGCCATTCTTTCACCAGGAGTTATTTCCACTGTTCCTTTATTCGGTTCTATTTCGCCACTCAGTATTTTCAGGAAGGTGCTTTTGCCGGCACCGTTAGCACCTATCACACCATAGCAATTGCCTTTCAGGAAATTCAGGTTTACTTCTTCAAACAATACCCGTTTGCCGTAGGCGAGTTTCAGGTCTTTTACACTAATCATTTTGTTCTTTTTTGAGGCGGCCCGCCCAAATGTTCCGCCTATTAAAAATTTTCCGAATTACTGATTTCGGAACGGGCGGGCAAAGGTATGCTAAAACATGGAGCGGCTGAAGCCTTATGCAAGAAATTTGCATCGGCTGCGTTATACACAAGTATCAGTAGCTAAATCATTGACAGGCACATTTCTTATCCTTGTATGCTTATAAAATTTTACTCCTCTTTGCTGTTCATGCTGGCATCTCTTCCCGGATGGACACAACCTACCTCTTCAGTGTATGTTCATTTTGCATTTGATAAATGGGAATTATCCGCCCAGTCCAAAGCAAGACTTGACAGCCTCACCGATTCACTCGATGTAGCAGATCGTATTGAACTGCATGGCCATTGTGATGCCATTGGCAAAAGTGCTTATAATGACCAGCTCTCGGCAAAACGGGTGCAAGCAGTAAACAAATACCTGTTGACCATCGGCTGGCAGCAACAAGACATTAAAGTGGTACAGGCACACGGCGAAAATACACCGCTAAATAAAAATCTTTCGCCGGAAGAACGAAGCCTGAACAGGCGGGTAGAGATAAAGATTATCCATGCAAAAGCGAGAAACGACAAATCGCTTATTAAAAAACTGGCCGACTCAACACTTACTACCGGCTCTACCATAGCATTACGGAATATCAATTTCGTTGGTGGCAGGCACCAGTTTCTTTTTGGATCGGCACCCATCTTGATAGAACTATTAGAAGCGATGGAAACCTATCCAAAACTAGTAGTCGAAGTACAAGGTCATATTTGTTGTGAACCTCATTCGGGTGAAGGATTAGATGAAGATACTGGCGAATTTAATTTATCAGAAGAAAGGGCAAAAGCAGTAAGAGATTACCTTTTTCGAAATGGCATTGACAGCAACAGGGTTACTTATAAAGGATATGGCCACTCCTCTCCCATTTATCCTTATCCTGAAAAAAATGAAGAAGAAAGAATTCAGAACCGCCGGGTAGAAATAAAAATCCTTAGCAAATAAAAAATCCCGCCTCGCTTTGAACGAGACGGGATTTGTATCATTTTAAAATAACTCTTAGAACTTCTGAATGATAATGCTCTGTCCTTTTCTTGACACTTCACCTCTCTCATCATTTGTAAGGAACAACTGATAAGTGCCGTTTGGCAGATTAAATGTTTGAACAGGTATTACACTACCATACGTAAGACCAGTTGCCACTTCTGATTTTACCAACTGACCCATGCTGTTGTAAAGCATAATGTTCAGTTTGGTATAAAGATCTGTGTTCAGCCTTATGCTGAAATTGCCATTGTTGGGAACCGGGTAAACGATAACAGCAGGATATTGTGATAACGTCAGGTGACGTTCAGCACATTCATTTACTAATATCGTTCTGGTTGATACTGACTGGCAACCTGCATTGCTTACTGTGTAGGTTATAACTTTTGGTCCTACACCAGCAACAGATGGAGTAAATGTACTTCCCGATACACCAGTACCGCTAAATGCGCCGCCAGAAGGAGATGCACTTAAACTAAAGGCTGCATCAGAAACACATACCACTGTCACCGGGCTGAAAGTAATTACCGGGAATGCATTTACAGTTAAAATTCCTGCATTCGAAGTAACTGAACCGCAACCTGCAGTAGCAATTACCCTGAAACGATAACCATTCTGACCCACCGGAACAGATGCTTGTGCAAATGAAGAGGTGGTGGCCCCGGGAATATTATTGTAAGTAGTACCACCATCAGTACTTAACTGCCATTGGTAACTAAGTGAACCCACCCCTGTTGTAGCAGTAACGCTAAACGTTGCGGCAGCACCTGCACAGATTGTTACATTAGCAGGTTGTGTAGTTATAACCGGGAAAGTATTTACCGTTAATAAAGCACCGGTAGATACACCAGGTGTACAGGCACCGTTTGAAACCACACACCTGTACCTGTTTCCGTTTAAAGAAGGTGGTACACCTGTAATAGAAAGAGTGGTTGAAGTGGCACCTGAATAAACACCACCATTAGCCAAAGCAGTGTAAGCACCACCGCCAACACTTACTTCCCACTGGTATAAAAGACCTGAACCGGCTGCGGCTACTGTAAAGCTTGTATTGGTAGCCTCACACACAGTTTGATCAACAGGATTAGATGAAATTGTAATAGAAGAAGAAACTGTCAATGTAGCAGCAGTTGTGTTTACACTACCACAGGTATTTGTTATTACACAACGGTATTGGTTACTGTTCATTGCTAATGTAACACTGGCGATATTATAGGTTGGAGAAGTAGCTCCGCCAATATTAGTAAATGCCGGTACAGCTATAGTACTAACCTGCCATTGGTATGTAGGTGTGGGTGTTCCTGAACCTGCAGCCGTAAAGCTGACTGCACTACCAGAACATACACTCAATGAAGTTGGGTTAGTAGTTACCGCAGGTCCTACATTCACCGTTAATGTTGCTGCCGCCGAATTAGTACTTCCGCACTGACCAGTTACTACGCAACGATATTGATTACCACTCATGCCAGCAGTTACTGCTGTAAGGTTTAAAGTAGCCGATGTAGCACCGCCGATATTGGTAAAGGTTGGCACTGCCGCAGTGCTTACTTGCCACTGATAAGTACCAGTTGCAGTTACGCTAAAGGAAGCATTGGCACCAGAGCATACAGCAATACTTGCAGGCTGCACTGTGATAGTAGGGCCGGCACCCGGATTAATCGTAAACACTATGTCCCTTGTTACAGTTGGGCCGCCTACGCCAACACCTGTTACTGTAACTGTATAGTTGCCCGGTGCCAAAGAAGCCATACCTGTTAATGATACAGTAGTGGATGGTGAGCCGGTTGTTAATGGGTTATTGCTAAATGAAACAGTTGGTCCGGCAGGAACTACAGCTCCGCTAAGATTGATGTTTCCTGTAAACGAACCTACATAAGTAGCCGTCAGGTTACCAGATGTCATTACGTTTGGAGCCGGGCAAGCGGCTGTTACTGCTGCCGGGCTGTTGAAAGTAAATCCATTCAGCGGAGCAGTTACACTAAAGTTTGCATTAGAAATATCGAAGAAGATATTTCCAACAGCTTCAACTTTCACTCTTGCAGTGGTTGTTGAGGCTACAGATGGAATAGCCAGAGCTTCTGAACCATCATTGGGTGTGCTGTTGGTAATGACATTAGGATATGTTAAGCCACCATCTGTTGACATAGTAATTCTAACGTTAGCCACATTAAATGGTGCAGCATTTGTACCTACTATGTTCCATGTAATCGTTTGTGTAGAACCAGCGGCATAGCTTTCGCCACCATTAGGTACAGTTACAGCAAAAGGTGCTGTACCTGCTACGTTTACTACAAATGGGGTTGAAGTTTGACAGCCAGCACCGCCACTTGAAACAACACCACCACCACCGGCACGGTTATCCCTTACGGTAAGCCTAAAATTCATAACCCTTGCTACAGGAGAAAGTGTTTCACCTTTCAATCCGCCCAATGTGCCAGCAGGATTAGCAGGAAACCCTGCAAGTATAACAGCAATATCAGGAAAAGTTCTTTCGCCGGTTATTTTTGGAATCCTTGCCTTGAAAAGAGGCAGTGTGTTATTCGCAGCAGCGGTGGCTCCGCCATTCCATGCTCCCTGCGGACCTAAATCCCATTGCTCCCAACAATA
>JAYVKT010000129.1:0-2039 GCA_043768195.1 Chitinophagaceae bacterium
TTTTCAAAATTGTAAATATGAAAATTTACATACAGGCAACAGCCGCTATATCACCACAAAAAACATTCGGGGAAGTTCCTTTTCTTAATGGGCTGGCAGAATACACTGGCAATCGCTTGCAAACAATCGAACCTGATTATAAAAGTTTTATTGATGCAAAATCATTACGCAGGATGAGCCGCATTATTAAAATGGGTGTTGCCACTGCTTCAGCCTGTTTACAGGAGGCCGGTGAAACCAATCCCGGTGCGATCATAACCGGAACTACCTATGGTTGTCTGGAAGATACCGGTATCTTTCTAACAGAAGTCATTCAACGTAATGAAGAACTGCCTCCACCTACCGCTTTCATACAATCAACCCATAATACAGTAGGTGCCCAGGTAGCGTTGCTGTTGAAATGCCATAATTACAATAATACTTTTGTTCATAACGGTTTTTCATTTGAAAGCGCCTTATTGGATGCCCTGCTATTACTAAAAGAAAATGAAGCAGATACTGTTTTGGTGGGTAGTGTAGATGAATTAACAGATCACAGCTTTGCTGTTTTAAACAGACTGGGTTTATATAAGAAAGGAGCTATATCCAATATGGATTTATATTCCCTAAAGTCAAAAGGCACTATTGCAGGAGAAGGTGCTGCATTCTTCTTTTTGACGCATACGTATTCTGCTGATGCCTATGCAGTATTGGAAGGCATGGCTACTTTTTATCAACCTGCAGATATAAAAGAAATTGAACACCAGATTGTACAATTTCTATCAGCTCACCATAGTAATATGCAGGATATTGATTTAGTGATTACCGGAAAAAATGGTGATGGTAAAGAAGATACGGTCTATGAGGCCTTACAAAAATCTATCTTTTCCGACAACCGGTTAATACAATATAAATACCTGTGTGGTGAATACCCAACGTCAATTTCATTTGCCTTGTGGATGGCTGCCAATATGCTGAAACATGGCCAAGTGCCTGTTCTTTCAGGGTATGAACCTATAAAAGAACATTCGCTTAAAAAAATCCTGATATATAATCATTATCAGCATAAATATCATTCGCTGTTACTTGTTTCGGGGATTGAGTGATGGCAGGCAGGTTTCCGGTAAAAAAGTTTTTGAAACACATAGGGACATAGGTTAGGAAGGAGAACAAATAGAGAAAAACTATATGAACTTGGTTGTAACCTATGTTCCTATGTGTTTCAAAAAAAAGTATTATCAGGGTTTTACAAAGGAAGAATACAGAATGTATGTTACAAGGAGATTTTTATACTATTCAGTCTACACAAAACAAAGATGGTTCCGTTAATGCGGTACTCGAATTAAATTCACAGCATCCCATTTTTATCGGACACTTCCCTGGCCAGCCGGTTGTACCAGGAGCCTGCCTGCTGCAGATAGTGAAAGAGATAATGCAAACAGTTACCAAAGTAGATTTACAATTACTAAAAGCCAATCAAATTAAGTTCTTATCCATCATAGATCCGACAAAGAGCAGCATTGTAAAAATGGTAATCAAGTACCATACTGATGAAAACACTAACACAGCCGTTTCTGCCACCTTCTTCTACGATACAACCACCTATTGTAAATTCAATGGTGTATTTAAGCTAACCCAATAAGAATTTACTTAGTTCTGTTGTTTTCAATATAGGCTACCATCGTATTGATATCAACCAAAATCTTACGGCCTTCTTTAGGATCTTTTATGGCAATACCATATTCCCTATGGAGTAACACAATCAATTCCAATGAATCAATAGAGTCAAGTCCTAATCCGTTATCACCAAACAAGGATGCATCATCTTTGATATCATCCGGCACCATATCTGTTAAGTTCAGAAATGTGATGATTTGCTTTTTAAGCTGTTGTTTCGTATCTGCTGTTTCCATAAAATATTTTTAAATTAGTTTTTTTCTTTTCAGTCCCCATAAGGTTAGCAGTTGTATAAAAAGCCCAATCACAAACAAAGGCAGGATACTCATCAATACATCTTTTAATTTTCCGCCTTCCAGAAAAAGGCCATAATAGGCTTCGAG
>JAYVKT010000130.1:0-2280 GCA_043768195.1 Chitinophagaceae bacterium
CATAAATATTGCAGGTTATGTTTTCAGTAACTGGTTTTCCCCAGGCAATGGTAATACTTTCTGTTGCCGGGTTTGGATAAATAAGTACTTCATTTCCTGCAATCTTTTTTACACTGGCAATATTTGAATACTTGAAACTACCATCCAAGTCAATCATTTTAAGGCGGTAAAATGTTGTACCCACAGCCACCTGATTATCATGTTCAAAATAATTGCGGATAGACGAGCTATTACCTGAGGAGGCTATTGATTTTAAATAACTGAACATACTTCCATTCGGCGACTTTTCTATTTCAAACCGGCTGGTATTTGTTTCAGTAGCCGTACTCCATTTAATATCCGCATTACCTGCACTATTTAATTGTGCAGTGAAAGACAGAAGCGTAACTGGCAAAGCCCCGGCTCCCTGTGTAGCTCTCCATACGCTGTTACTAAAATTTGTTCCCGATACTACCAATATATTATTTACCTGTACCGTTCCTGTTGCAATTGTCCACTGTGTACCATTCCAGGCATGTGGCGTTAATAAACCTTCTATAATACTGTTTGTAGAACTATTACTATTGTCCCATTCGCTTTCCAGATAACTGAGCTTTAAATCTGCTATGGGTTTATTTGTATAATTACCAGCTTCAACTATCCAAAATCGGTCAGCAATTTTTGAAGCCGCTTCCTGTCCGGCAGTATTATTCATATTGGTAACACCAATAGGGAAAGGCCTGTTGTTGGGGGTTTGTGTTACATCTGTTGGGTAAATTGCTGCACGGATATAACCATTAGCACCTGTACCAGCCTGTTGTATATCAGCAGTTAAAGGCAGGTATATATTTGCAATGCTATTTCCCAATGGGAAAATATAATTGCCTGTATTGTTCTTAATATTCCATTGCAGATAACCATATCCATTTTGCGAATTAGTTTCTGACTCTATAAATCCGTTTGCACTGCGTTGTATAGCATTGGCTGAAGAAGAAAGTATTGTAAGCTGCTTACTATTCAATTCTAATACCTGGTTGTTTAATAAAAGAATATTATCAGTTAATGATAATGTATTCCCCGCAAAAACATTTTGCTGCAATGTCTTTTTTCCAGCTCCGCTAATTTCTAATACCGGAAAATAAATCGGAAAATTTCCCCCTATACTTTGTTGTGTTCCGTTGAATGCTACTTTACCATCGGCCGGGAGAAAGGCATTGGTGGCATCGTTAATTAAGTTGCCGCCAATCTGTAATTCTCCGTTTATAAAAAATGTTGCAGCACCCTCTGTTTTAATATCATTGGTTTTTAAGAGGGCTCCGTTACTTACAACAATATTTACATCTTTTACAAATAAAACCTGCGCCATTGCAATAGCTGAGATTAAAGAGATTGAGAGGAGTAAAAATACTTTTTTCATAAATGCTTTATTTATTATTGAGTATCAAAGAAAGCGCTGCTTTATAATTGTTACAAATTATAACGAGTAAATGGTATACAGTACTTAGTAAACAGTACTACGAT
Source organism: Chitinophagaceae bacterium (assembly GCA_043768195.1). Classification (GTDB taxonomy): domain Bacteria; phylum Bacteroidota; class Bacteroidia; order Chitinophagales; family Chitinophagaceae; genus JJ008. Next base: position 1,501 of record JAYVKT010000130.1, read on the forward strand.
TCATGAAATATTCCCGGCATTGTTCTGGGTACAATCATTGAAAATATCCTTGTCCCATTTTCTAAACTCATAGTATTTCGCTTTGGGTTTACCCGTCCAGCCGTTGATTCCTTTTTTGGGTAATACTACCCCATGGATGTAGATAACAGGGAGAAATGCAATTCCCAATACGATAAAGGCGATTGTTCTGCCAAAGAAGATTGAAACTGAAATGATGGCAAGTAAAGTCATAATTGCTTTTAACAACTTTCTCCATTTCGGGGTTCTCTCTTCAAAATGGCCTAAAAAAATATGCCCTGCTAAAAGTATGTTGGTCACTATGGCCACTTCAAACCATAAACTGTTTATAGTCCACATAAAAATTTATTTGGCTACGTTGATGGAATGATTCATTGTGGCCGGTGCAACTTTTTTTCTGGCTAATATTAATTGCCTGATGGCAGCTAAATGTGATAAAAAGACAATAGGAACTACAACAGCAGGCAACCAAACAAAAGGGAAAAAAGTAACACCGATATTTGGCTGGTCAAATGCAAGTTGTTGAAAAGGAGTTTGTGCAGAAAGTATTGCTATAATCAGAACATTTATAAGTAATCCCAAACAAACAAAGTTCCAAACCAGCAATGCTTTGTTGTTTAGTTTTTTACTTACAAAAACGAGGTAAAATATTACAGGTGCTGAAAGGCCGGAAAGAATGTCGTAGTTATTACCTTCAAATGTCATTAACCCGGGAATAAGTTTTGCTGTGCAAACAAAGTACAGTGTTATCTCTACCGGAAT
>JAYVKT010000131.1:0-2101 GCA_043768195.1 Chitinophagaceae bacterium
CAAAACGGGGAGGTATAAAAAGTATAAAGTCTGATTTAAAAAATATTATTGGGGATGCAATTTGTCAATCTTATAGAGCACATAGATATATTTTAAATTCAGATGAACCAATATTTAGAAGTAATGATACTATTATTAATATTGATAAAAATAGCAAGGTATTTAGAATATGTGTAAGCTTCTCATATGTTGGAAATATTATTTCGGCATTAACCAAGCTAAAAGAATTTCAAGTAATAGAAAATGATGCAGATTTTGCTTGGGTATTGAATATCTTTAACTTATACGTTTTTTCTGAGTTTATAGATTCTGAGAATATGTTTATCGATTACTTAGAGAAAAGATATGATTTGTATAAAGACAAAAGAGTAAATGATTTAGATGAAATAGCGGTATTAGGTTTATATTTTTATAATAATATGGTAATTGATAAAATACACTCAAATGCATACAAGGTTATACTAAACCCTCATTATACTTTAGAGTTTGATAACTATTATCAAAGAGGCGGAATTAAACCTAAAAAGGTAAAATAAAATCAAAATAGAAAAAAAAGAATCGTTTTCTCCGCTTCAATAAAAGCTCCCCAATGGTATGCTGTACAAGTGAGTGACACAACTATGATGCCATGAAAAACTGAAGCCGGTTTCAAAATAACTTACTCCTTCTTCAAAATCTCCATCAATTTAAAATTCAAATACAGCTTTTCTTTCCCTACTACCACACTTTTTAAAATTCCTTTTTCTTCAAGGCTTAATAAATAACTACCTACCGTTTTTATATTGCCAATGCCAGCAGCGGCAATGTTATTTCTTTTGGTGTAGGGTAGGCGAAACAATTCTTCCACCAATTCCCGGGAGTAGATTTTTGGTAATTTTTTCTGAATGTCTTTTGTCATTTGCTGCATCAGCTTTTCAATTTTAGCAATTCGTTGCTTCCCATTTTCTGCAGTAGTTTCTACCATATCCAGCATGTAAAGTATCCAGCTTTGCCAGTCGTTCTTTTCGGTTACATTTCGCAATCTGGTATAATAATCGTCCCGGTGTTTCATAATATAGTTACTTAAATACAGGGCAGGCATATCCATCAGTCCGCAGAGTTGTAAATAAAGCAACAGAATAATTCGGCCCGTTCTTCCATTACCATCAAAAAACGGGTGAATGGCTTCAAACTGGTAGTGTATCAGAGCCAGCTTTACTAATGGGTCAGTATCGTCATCAGTATTAATAAATACTTCCAATGCTTTCAGTTTATCTCTTATTATTTTTTCCCCTTCGGGTGGGGTATAAACTACTTTGCCTGTTGTTGGGTTTTTCAGTTGTGTTCCTGGAATATTTCTTATACCCGATGCATTCTCTTTTACAATCTGCATAATGGCAATAAAAAGATTGGTAGTAAGAAGGGGCTTCTTTTTTATTTGTTCCAGTCCATGCCATAGGGCATCTTTATAATGAATGACTTCTTTGGTGGCAAGGTTTTCAATCTTCTTATCCGTAATAGTTGCCTGAAATAATTCATCTTGTGTAGTAATGATATTTTCAATTGCAGAACTGGCTTGTGCTTCCTGTAAATTAATTGTATCACTAAACAGCATGGGGTTGGGCAGATTTTTAATAGCACCTTTTAATTCGGATAAAGCCCTGCTTGCTGCAATGATTTTCTTCAGTATAATCTTTGTTTCTATGTCCGCCTTTGGTGGCAGGTCTGGCAGATTGTTATAAGGCTTTAGTGGGTTATACTTCATGATTTTTGCAATTTTGAACGAGGGTAACGGTTACCCTCGTTTTTAAAACGAAGGTAAAAATAGGTAAAATTTACTCTCGTTCAAAATACAGGGGCGTTGCTTACCCTCGTTCAAAATCATAAATATTGCCTATGAAGTACGATGCTGAGCAGCGAACCTGCCTACCGGCAGGCAGGCAGAACCCTGAAGAGTGCCCTTCCTTCGTCAGGATAAACTCTGCAACAGAAGCCCAATAGAATTCCTGCAGCTGGCTACAACAAAAAAATAGTAATATTCTCCATCATTTCAGGCATTAGGTACATTTTTGGGCGGCGGTAACGGGGGTATATTTAATGGCGTAAAAGGCTGCTTCTTAGG
>JAYVKT010000132.1:0-3444 GCA_043768195.1 Chitinophagaceae bacterium
TGGAAAGCGGAGCTGCTCAACAGTTAACATTTGAAAGAACTTTAGTTAGTTATCCAAGATGGTCGCCATCGGGTAATACTATTGCGTTTATAGCTGCTGATGCAAATGCAAAGGCACAAATCTTTTTATTATCAATGAATGGTGGGGAAGCAAAGAAAATTACGAATGCTGCTGTGGGTGTAACGCAATTTGAATGGAGCCCCGATGGTACTACGTTTGCTTTTGTGCAGCAAGACGAAGTGGCAAATAAAAAAATGATTGAGAAAGGTTATGATGGCTTTGAAATAAAATACAACAGTATGTTTTTGAATGCCAAGCCAACTCCATCTCATCTCTGGCTTATTTCAATTGATAGTGGTGAAGCCAAAAGGCTTACGACTGGCAATTGGACAATTCCTGCTGGCGCACCCAATTCATTCTCCTGGTCTCCCGACGGAAAAAACATCATCTTACAAAGTAATGAATCACCCTACTCTGGTGAACTTATTTTTACCATAAAAACTGTTGACATTGCTACTGGAAAAACTAGCAGAATCACTACCACTCAAATAGCCTCTGATGCAATGCATAAAGAAAGGCAGCCTTTATTTTCTCCAGATGGCAAATCAATTGCCTATCAACTAAACTTAAAAAATGCAGGTTATGCCTATGATATTTTTGTTACATCACCCACCGGTGGCAACGGCATTAATGTAACCGCTAAATTGGACCGTTGCTTTTTTAGGAGTGAATGGAGTATGGATAGTAAAGCCTTTTTTGTAGCGGCCAATGATTTCAATACCGTATCATTATGGATGCAACCCATCAACGGTGCAGCAAAAAAACTAACCAATTTTCATCAGGAAATGAAGTTGGTGCAATTAGGTAAAGTAGAAACCTTCACCTGGAAATCGGAACAATTTACTCCCAATGGAATTCTCACTTTTCCACCGGATTTTGACCCAACAAAAAAATATCCATTGGTGGTGGAACCACATGGTGGGCCAAGGTCCACATCAAAAGAATCATTCAATACATCCACACAATTAAAAGCAGCACATGGGTATATCGTTTTTCAACCCAATTATCGTGGCAGCGATAATATGGGCTACCGTTTTTCAGAATCAATTAATGGTGATGCAGGCGAAGGGCCGGGCCGGGATGTAATGAGAGGTTTAGCAGCATTAAAAAAACGAAGCTATATTGACACCACTAAAATTGCAATAACCGGCTGGAGCTATGGTGGTTTTATGACTACCTGGCTTATTGGAAATTATCAAGGTTGGAAATGTGCTATTGCAGGTGCAGCAGTTACAGACTGGCTGGCTCAGTATTCTCAAACCGATGTGGGAAGTATGTCCCGGTTTGAAGTTGGTAACGGCATATCGCCATTTACAGATAAAAAAATAAAAGCAAACTGGATAAAAAATTCTCCCGTTACGTATGTTGAAAATGTAAAAACACCTACATTGATTTTATCTAATACAGGTGACGAAAGAGTTCCCATTTCTCAATCATATACCTATTTCAGAGCACTGCAAGACAATGGTATAGAATCAAAGTTTATCGCTTTCCCTATTCCCGGTCATGTACCAACCGACCCCATAAGAAACAAAGAAATGAATAGATACATTTTGGACTGGTTGGATAAATATTTGAAATAAATGATGAAAAAAATAATTCTCCTTCTCCCTGCAATTTTATACATAGCACTATTGCAGGCGCAACAACCACCAACCATAAACCAGCAAGCCGTACAGCAAGCCGTCATCAAACTATTCGATGCTTTATCCAACCGGGATTCTGTCAGCTTAAAAAATTATAGCACAGCAGATATCACCTTATACGAATATGGCCAGGTATGGAATATAGATACACTTATTCTAAAGGCCATTACATTGAACGAGGCTGCAGATTTTAAACGTATCAATAGTTTTGACTTCATTAGCACCACATCAGATAAAACTACGGCATGGGTTACTTATCGTCTTCAGTCGGTAATAACAAGAGATGGCAAACAGTCAACGGTACAATGGCTGGAAACAGTAATTTTAGTTAAAGACAAAAAACAGTGGAAGGTAAAACACTTGCATTCAACACTTATTAAAAGAAGTTAAAAATACGTTGCAGCGGGTTTATCACAGCATACTGCTATGATAATAAAAGTATCTTGCTAAAACCCTGCTGAGACCATTATCTAAATTGGCTTGATAAATCAGCCAAGACCGCATTAAAATAGTTGGTATATTCGTATTAACACATCACTATATGAAGCCTTATTCAATTTTTATATGCCTGTTTGTTTTTGCAATTAATGCCGGTGTGGCGCAAACCAAAAAAGACAAGCTGGATGAAATAATGAAGGCTTACCATAACTACAACATGTTCGACGGAAGTGTTTTGGTTGCGGAGCAGGGAAAAGTTATTTACAAAGCAGCTTTTGGATTAGCCAACAGGGAATGGAATATTCCAAATGCCACGGATACAAAATTTATGATTGGCTCTGTATCGAAACCGATTACTGCCATGCTGATGTTGATACAGGTACAAAAAGGATTGATCAGCCTTGATAAAACTATTGCAGATTATCTTCCGCAATTTATTGGCAAGCCTGCCGCTAAAGTCACCATAAAGCAATTGTTGAGTCACAGTTCGGGCATGCCCAATTATGATATCACAAAAGATTTTTTTCCGAGGATCAGCCGCCAGAACTATACCAGAGAAGACTATGTAAAACTTTATATGGATTCTGCTTTAGCTTTTGTACCGGGCACAAGATACCTCTACAGCAGCTGGGGTTATTTTACATTGGGGTATATTATGGAAAAGGTTACGGGGAAATCTTATTCGCAATTGATGAAGGAAGATATTTTTGATAAGATCGGCATGAAAAGTTCAGGGTCGTATTTTCATACACAGATAGTTAAGAAAAGGGCAACAGGATACGATTATAGTTTTGGCGGCTATACCAGTTCAGATTTTCGTGACCAGTCCAATACAATGGGAACGGGTGATATATACTCTACTGTTGAAGACCTTTTTAAATTTCATTCCGCCATCAGCAATAATACTTTACTGAATAAAGAACTTACGGAACAAATGTTAACACCAACACTTAATAAATCCTGGTGGTATGGTTACGGATGGTTTAACAAGTATTATAAATATACCGATACGGATAGCGTTGCTTCCAATTTTCATTTGGGAATGACGGAAGGATTTTTATCTTTCATAGTCCGCATACCGGCTACAAACAGTTTAATAGTTATTCTTTGCAACAGCTCCCCTACCGATTTCTTTGGCATAACCGGCAACCTGGCTAAAGTGCTGTACAATAAACCGGTCCGTCTTAAACAACCCGTTCATAAAGCCATAGAGAAATTGATAACTGAGCAGGGAGCTACAAAAGCTGTTGAAGCATATAAACGGATGAAAGAAGATACAGCCAATTATTATATCGACTGG
>JAYVKT010000133.1:0-2750 GCA_043768195.1 Chitinophagaceae bacterium
ATCAACTTTTATTCCTGCTAAAGTAAATGCCGGGAAACGGTATTCAATATTAGTTTCTAATTGTACATCGCCATATCTTTCCGGCACCCTGTTGGCCGAGTCTTTAAAATTTTTGACTGATGAACCGGGTCCTAATTTTCTAAGCCCCCAGGCCCTCATGCTATTGGGGCCACCGGCAAAATACTGTTTAAAGAAAGGCAGGTTATTTCTCTTAGCCGCATTTGCGGTAGAATTAAATTCATACCCAACACCTGAAAACAGCCGCAGCACCAATGCTGATTTTGAAAAAATTATCTTTCTGATTATTTCAGCATCAATTTTAAGAAAACGGTAAAGATTCTCGTCTAAAAATTTATTCTTAACCAGCCCTGTAACAAACCCCGAAAGTTCTGCATTAGCCCTGAAAATTTTCGCCACCTTATCCGTGGCTCCATTAACCGTAAGGCCGGCAATTACAGAAGAAATAAGCCCATCGGTGAAAATGTATTCTAATGACGGATTGCTGGTAAACAGGTCTATCAGTTTTTGTTTTGGTTTTAAATACGAGTATTCAATATTGGGCAACCGTAAAGAAAACAATGAGTTCTTCGACTGAAATTCATAACCCCAGGAGCCATTTACCGTTGTCAGATTAAAGAGATCTTTTCTTTCTGTGTTTCCCGCATTAAAAGAAAAAACTGTTCTGAAATTATCCCTCAGTTTAGCCGGTATCCATTTTACATTTGGGATCGGTTTTGGAAAATATATGTTGTGGCTCAGCACAAACTGTTGTGTTTGTATAAAACTGCTGTCACTTATTTCAATACCATACCTGATATTGGTAGTAGATACAATAGCGGCCTTTCCAAAGTTTTTATTTTGCCAGCCGGCATTTACCCCAACGCCAAACAGGTTACCCGATACGGCACTGCTGTTCCGGCTTCCTTCAATATTAGCGGTAAAGGAATATTTTTTAGCTGGGGTAAGTCGTATCGTAAAATCGGCGGTATCTTGTCCTTTTCTAATGGCAGGTTCAATATTTACAAGCCGCCAGGCACCCAGCGAATTAAACCGGTTGATAGTTTTAAAATAATTTTGCTGAGTGTACAGATCGCCACGACGGAAGTAAATATTCTGCGGAATTATTTTTGATTTAAATGTGCGGCGGTGATAAATCATTTTTACACCCTCAACCACATCTTCCCGGCGCAGAAGACCTGCAGTGTCTGGCCCGAATTCAGGGAATACGGTGATATCGCCAATGAAATATTTGGTGAGCTTACTGCTGTCAAAGCCGGGCTTTAACCTTATTTCTAAATTGGCAGTAGGGTTCTCCCTTCTTTCTTTCAGTTTTTGTAAAATTTCCAGTTGTTCTATCGGATCAAATGTTGGACGGAGCAATGAAACATCCAACGTATCCCAAAGACCGATTAATCCTTCCCGCCCAAACCGCAAGTAGCCGTTATTACGAAATAGTTCTACTAACCTGTCAAGCTCTGATGAAATGGGGGCTTTGGCAAATGGGTCGCCTTCTTTAACCAAAGCCTGATCTTTACTTGCCATAGCTATAGTTTGCAACTCTTGCTGCTTAATATTATAACTGAAAGAATCAACCCGGACAACTTTACCGGGTACCACATAAAAAGTTACCGTAGTCCTGTATTGATCACCCTTCACCCTGCTTACCACTGTATCGTACCCAATGCTGTCTCTGAAATATCCCATTGATGCCAGCAGGGCTTTCATATAAACGACAGACTTTTCAGCATTACTGTTATCATAAACCGGAGGTTTTTTCATAACACTCCATAAAACTTTGGAAACAGACCTGGCCCGCATGCTGTCATCCAACTGGCTCTTTAGCCGGGAGGCTATTATAGATGCCGTATCGCTTGTTATATTACCTGTTATGTTGATATTTGTTTTGTAAACAAAAGGCTTATTGACTGGGTAGCCTTTTACAATAGTACCACAGGAGGCTGCCAGTATAACACAAAGCCCGGCAATAATGCAATTGCGGAAAATGGAGCAAGAAAAAGGCCGGCCATGTAACATATAATAAATGAAAGATATGCTTGTTAAACAGAAGGTCAAATATATTCAAACTTTAGGCCAGAAAAAATTCCGTGACCAGGAGGGATTGTTTATTGCCGAAGGACCAAAATTGGTAAAGGAATTATTAGAGGCAGATACGGCATCCGTAAAGGAAATATTTGCAGTAAAAGATTGGATTGAGGATAACAAAGCGGTATTAAGTAAAACAATTTTTACAGAAATAACGGAGATAGAATTAGAAAAAATTTCACAACTTACTACGCCGAACAAAGTGGTGGCAATCGTTCAGCAGTATGCAACAGGTGAAACGATAGCCGCAAAAGACCAAATTACTTTAGTATTGGATAATGTGCAGGACCCCGGTAATCTCGGCACTATCATCCGCATTGCAGATTGGTTTGGTATAAAACAAATCGTTTGCAGTATAGATTCTGCTGATATGTATAATGCTAAGGTGGTGCAATCAACAATGGGTAGCATAGGCAGAGTAAAAATTTATTACGTTGATTTATATGAATGGCTGGCTGCTCAAAAAGATATTGCTATTTATGCTGCCAGTCTTGCGGGGCAGGATGTAACGACGATGGAGAAGATAAAAGAGGGCATTATCGTTTTTGGAAATGAATCAAAAGGGATCAAGCCTGAAATAGTAAATCTGGCGAATGTAAAAATTACTATTCCCAGGAAAGGAAAAGCAGAATCATTGAATGTGGCGG
>JAYVKT010000134.1:0-6516 GCA_043768195.1 Chitinophagaceae bacterium
CACATGTTCTTTTTCCGGTAGTTGATAAAATGGGGTCATAAAATAATTTTCGACCCAGTTCAATGCGTTCCCTCGTAGGCCGGTAACGAATGGTGGGGGAAAAGGCATTAATATTAAAAGCAGTGCTGTCAAAAAGAGAAGTAGCCATTGGGTTTAATGGTGTTCTATCACCTTCGGGAATAAGATTGTTGGCAACTCTCAATTTTACCAGTAAAGAATAGACAGGGGACAGGTATTTTTTTATAAACCCAAGCCTGTCAAATGAGTTAAAAGAGTGGGTTGCCGATAAATATTGAATGGTGCTTTGCAGCAGAGAGTTTAGTTTGTTAAATTCATCGGGTGTTTTTTCAATAAATTTATTTTTGTAAAAGGCGAGTATAGACTGAAGACTTTGTAACGTACTTTTTGCTTCAGGTATAGAATATTGTGCAATGGGAGAATCAAACCCCGAAATGCCCATAGTGATAACCCGGATAACAGCTGATTGAAGTGCTTCAAATATCAGTTCTTCCCGGAATTTATAGTCAAGTTCTTTTTCAGTTTCGAGTGGCTGAATAATTTTTAGCAGCAAATCAGCTTCTTTTTTTAAATCTGCATACTTCAGTGCCGGCTGATCACTAAAAATAAGTTCTTCCATTACCTGCAGGCCGTGCGGATCAAAAATAGCCAGAGGGTTGTTTTCATTGATCCATTTTAAAGCCGGGCCATTAATAGATTTTGCTTCATACGGGTTATAAAATTCAATGATAATCGCTGTTTTCTTATACGCCAGCCGTACGTTCCGAAAAGAGGCCTGCAAAATTTTCACCGATGATCTGGCGGCGATATTATTTTTTAATACCAGTATCTTTTTTTTAAATACGGCGAGTTCCGACAGGTACAATTTTTTTATATTCTCAGCTGGTGTGTTTTCCCGTTGGGTAAACTGTATGGAAATTATTATTGCCGCAACTAATAGTACAAGCAGAGCTATTTTTTTACTGGTATTTACTAACGCAGACATGTACTTCATTTTAGGATAATTAAGGGTTACTCGTAATTGTACGATAGGCTACAGAGAAAAACCACTCAATTTTTTAATCGAAAAGACTAAAATTATAGAATTCCTATTGAGTTGTGAAATAATGGTTTAATCTTAGCATCTTAAGAAGAACCACCTAAATCCAATAGTATGAAACCAGCTTTCTTTCAAAGGGCTTTGTTATTATTTGCAACCCTTATTTTATCAATTATTTCTTTTTCTCAGTCAGTCATTGTACCCTACGGAGCCAACTGGAAGTACCTGGACAATGGTAGTAATCAGGGAACCGCCTGGCGGGCTTCGGGTTTCAATGATGCAGCATGGATTTCTGCCCCGTCAGAATTAGGCTATGGTGACGGTGATGAAGCCACAGTTGTTTCTTTTGGTCCCAGCAGTTCTAACAAGTATATCACTACATATTTTAGAAAAAGTATCACCATTGCTAACCCGGCATTATACTCCGACTTTACCCTTAATGTAGAGTATGATGATGGCTGTATCGTTTATCTGAACGGAACAGAGGTTGGCAGGGCAAGAATGACTAACCCAATTTCTTTTACCAAACTTGCCGATAACCCTTCTGTAGAAGATTTGGTTGCTAGTTTCACTATACCTTCTGCTAGTTTTTCTGCTGGCACAAATGTAATTGCAGTGGAAGTACATCAGCAGGATGTTGCCAGTTCTGATCTTTCATTTAATCTTCAGCTTTTAGGCAATACAGCTCCAACAGTAATTATCGCAAACAATAGTTCATGGAAATACCTTGACAATGGTACTAACCAGGGTACCGCCTGGAGGGGTACAGGTTTTAATGATGCCGCATGGGTATCCGGAAATGCGGAACTGGGATATGGTGATGGAGGCGAAGCGACCGTGGTAAGTTTCGGGCCCGATGCTGCTAACAAATATATAACTACTTACTTCCGTAAAACCGTAAACATTACCGGTGTAAATACATTCGCCAATTTTTCTTTTAATGTAATAAGGGATGATGGTTTTGTTCTTTACATAAATGGTGTAGAAGTTCGGAGAGACAATATGGCTGCAGGCACAGTAGCTTTTAATACATTAGCAAGTTCGAATGCCAGTGGCACTGAAGAAACAACGCCAGTTAGTTTTACAGTTTGCCCTTCTTATTTCGTGGAAGGCAATAATACAATTGCAGTGGAAATACACCAGGATCTCGTCAATAGCTCAGATATTTCTTTTAACCTGCAATTGAATGCTAACGCACTGCCGACCGGTACACCGGTGCTTACACGAAACCCGTATTTGCAGATGGGAAGACAAACTGCCATTACCATCCGATGGAGAACAGATATAGCCTGCTATGGAAGGGTAGAAGTGGGTACTTCGTTTGGCACTTATACTACGGCTACTGCTGATGAAAATTGTGCTACTACAGAACATGAAGTAACTGTTACCGGCTTAACACCCGATACAAAATATTTTTATAGAATAGGAACCACTACTCCATTAGTGTTGCAGGCAGCAACCAATAACTTCTTTACGACATTACCTCCGGCAAACACAACCAGAAAATTACGCTTTGCTGTATTTGGAGATTGTGGAAGAAATGATAACTCCTTTCAATCAGGGTCTCTCACTCAATACCAACGTTATCTTACAGATAACAGCCTGGATGCAGCAGATGCAATGTTATTGCTTGGCGACAATGCCTACACTAATGGTACCGAAGCGGAATACATTAGCAACTTCTTTACCCCATTTGGCACAAGTATTTTAAGAAATCATAAAGTTTATCCTACCCCCGGTAATCATGATTATGATAATGGAGGACAGCCAGGATCCCGTACGTTGCCCTATTATCAGAATTTTACTATGCCAACCGCAGCGGAAATAGGTGGCGTAGCATCTGGCACAGAAGCGTATTACTCATATGATATTGGTGATGTACATTTTTTATCACTCGATTCTTATGGCACAGAAGCCGGATCTACTAAATTGTATGATACAGCCGGCCCGCAGGTAACATGGGTAAAAGCAGATCTGGCAGCTACTACAAAAAAATGGGTGGTAGCCTATTGGCATCACCCACCTTATACCAAAGGAAGTCATGATTCGGACGGGGCAGAAACTGACTTAAGAGATATTCGGGAAAACTTTATCCGCATCCTGGAAAGAAATGGTGTGGATATGATTCTTTGTGGCCATAGCCATGATTATGAAAGGTCTTATTTATTAAAAGGTTATTATAAAACTAATCCGGCAGATGCTGCACTAACCGGCGTTAATTTTAATGTGAATACACATGCAGTAAATAGTTCTTCTGGTAAATATGATGGTACTGCTAACTCCTGCACCTACACTACTGCTTCAGGAAAAGTGCATCATGGAACAGTGTATGTTTTATCAGGCTCAGCCGGTGCAAATGGCTCCGTAGTTACAGGCACCAGCGACCCATGGCCACATAATGCATTGCCCTTCTCCATTGATGAAGGCGGTATGTTTTATTTTGAAGTAGATAATAACCGGCTCGATGCTAAGTTTATCAGCCGTTCGCCTGGAGCTGGTGGTGTAGCTGTAATACAAGACCAGTTCACTATTATGAAAGACGTAAATGTTACCACTAATTATAATGTTGTAAACGGCAACTCTATAAACTTAACAGCATCATGGCCGCAGGCGGGCAACTATACCTGGACTAATACACCCGGAACCACCCGGACAGTAAACGTTACTCCACCCAGCAGTGCTACTACAATCTACACGGTTGCCGATGCTTTTGGCTGCATAGCCGATCAGTTTAGTGTAACGGCCAGTGGCACATTGCCGGTAACATTATTATCATTTGATGCAAAATTGATAACTGGCAAAGTAAAAGTAAACTGGGCTACAAGTACAGAGGTCAATTCAAGATTCTTTACGGTGGAAAGATCCACCAATGGAATTTCCTTTACCGGTATTGGCACAGTAGATGCTGCCGGAAACAGCACCTCCATCCGGTCGTATGAGTTTATAGATGCCCAGCCTCTTTCGGGCATCAGCTACTACAGATTATCACAAACAGACATAGATGGAAGAAAAGAATATACCGGGGTAAAAAGAATTGATAACAATTCGATAAAAGAGTTTGATGTGAAAGTACTTTCGGGGCAATCTGGAAAGCTGGTGCTGCAAATCAACTCATCTGTAAATGCTGTTTACAATCTTAGTATAGTTGATGTGACAGGAAGGAAATTGCGGAGCGAAACAATACGAGCCAGTGCCGGTAGCATCAACAAAGAAATTAACCTTACTGCCGGAGTATATATCTGGGTGGTAAGAAATGAAAAAGATATTGTATTGTCTCAAAAAGTAATTGTGCAATAAGTTTAGCACTAAGCAGGAACTGTTGACATTAGAGAAAAACATACCCTTATGAAACGAATTTTAGTCCTTTTACCGATGCTTGCAGTGGTAAGTGTGGTTGGCGCCCAGGTACTCAGAAGTATGACGCCGCGGTATAGCAACCCTTCGGTAAAAGGAAACATAGTGTATGTTGCCAATAATATTATTACATCACTTGGCACTATAACAACAGAAGCCCCTCCGGCTGGTACTGCAGTTAACAATGGAAATACCGGGGCAAATATTGATATTGATGGTAATGGTAGCAACAACACTTTTTTTGTATCAATGGGTGCCACCTGGAAATATTTTTCTGCCGGTACAGCACCTCTTGGTGCCTGGAAGACGCTTGGGTACAATGATGCTGCCTGGCTCACAGGTGCCGGAGAATTAGGGTATGGTGATGGTGATGAGGCAACTTGTATCCCTTCGGGTGGGGGTGGCACACTGTGTGCACCAACCGGAAACAAATACAGCGCTTCGTATTTTAGAAAAACAATCAACATCCCCAATCCGGCATTATTTGGTTCATTTATTTTTAATGTGGAAAGAGACGATGGGTTTGTACTGTATATTAATGGTACAGAAATCAGCAGAGACAATATGCCCACCGGGGTTATTGCTTATGCCACACTGGCTTCTTCTAATGTGGAAGATGCCACTATCACTTTTTCAATTGCCAATACCTTTTTCCTTCCCGGCGCAAATGATATAGCCGTAGAAGTTCACCAGGATGCTGTTGCCAGCACAGACCTTTCTTTTAATTTAAGCCTGGAAGGAACAAACACTGTTACAAAAGTTATTTCCATGGGCGACACCTGGAAATACTGGGCCAATACACAAGCTAATGCACCGCCGGCAACCTGGAAAAATGTTGGTTATAATGATGCTGCCTGGGTGACAGCAGCTACCGAAATGGGATATGGCGATGCAGATGAAACTACTTGTATCCCCTCTGGTGGCGGGGGCACATTATGTGTACCAACTGGTAATAAATATATTACTACCTACTTTAGAAAAGTAGTCAATATTACAAACCCCAATTTATTTGGATCTTTTCAATTTAATGTGAAACGGGATGATGGTTATGTGCTGTATGTTAATGGTGTTGAAGTAAGCCGTAACAATATGCCCGGTGGTGCAATAGCCTACAATACGCTGGCTACTGCCAATGTGGATGACCAGGTAATAACAATTAATGTTGCACCGGGAACATTTGCAGCAGGGGCCAACACGATAGCAGTAGAAGTGCATCAGAATACGGCTAATAGTAACGACTTATCTTTTAACCTTAGTCTCGACGGGTATGCAGATATATTTATTCCTTTCTCATCATCCTGGAAATATCTGGATAATAACACAAGACCGGCAAACTGGGAAACCGTAGCCTATAATGATGCAGCATGGGCGGCAGGTGTCGGCTATCTTGGATATGGCGATGCACATATAGTTACAACTGTTGGCTATGGGCCTGATGCCAATAACAAATACATTACTACCTATTTTAGAAAAGTAATCAATATCCCCAATGCAGCACTCTATCCCCGATATATAATTAAGCTGCGAAGAGACGACGGTGCAGTAGTGTATGTAAACGGGGTAGAAGCCGGAAGAAGTAATATGCCGGGAGGTGCTATTGCCCATGCAACATTGGCTTCGGGTAATGTGGGAGGGGCAGATGAAACAGCCGATAATTTAATTTATGTAAACACCTCTCTTTTTGTAAATGGTAACAATACCATTGCAGTAGAAGTACATCAGGAGCTGGTCACCAGTTCCGACCTTACATTTGATATGCAACTTGAAGGCAGTTTGGATACTACTTTCAATTCCTCTAGTGCCGATTTAAGCCTGCCAAGTTGTTCCCAGGTTTTATTTGCTGGTTTATATTGGGGTGCTACACAAGGTACAAGCGGAACCAATACTTCATGGATAGTAAATGAAACGGCTATCAAATTAAAATTGCCTGGTGCAGCTAATTACACCAGCCTTACTTCAACCCAAACAGATTATCATAACGATGCATTGGTGCCGGGCTTGCCCCACACTGGCTATCGTTGCTTTAGGGATATTACCTCCCTGCTAAATGCTACAAGCCCCAACGGAACATATACTGCAGCAAACGTCTGCGGCCCGGCGGGTAT
>JAYVKT010000135.1:0-9266 GCA_043768195.1 Chitinophagaceae bacterium
CAAAAGACACCCGGTTTAAAGCGGCTGTTAGTGGCGCAGGCAGTGCCATGCAACTGTCCATGTACGGCGTTGATCAATACATATTACAATTGGACAATGAAATTGGCCAGCCCTGGAAAGACAACAACTATGAAAAATATTTAAAGCTCTCTTACCCGTTTCTGCATGCTGATAAAATTAAAACGCCTACCCTTTTTATGACCGGCGAAAAAGATTTTAATGTGCCGGCTGTAGGCAGTGAACAAATGTACCAGGCATTGCGATCTATTGGAACACCTACCGAACTAATTATTTATCCCGGACAATTTCATGGTATTACTGTACCGGCTTTTCAAAAAGACAGGTTTGAAAGATATATACAATGGTTTGATAAATATTTAAAAGTAAAGGGCTTTTAAGTAATAATAATGTTGTCGTCCATTTTACAGAGAAAAAAAAGTTAATACCCTGTTCAGGGTATTAGTTTTGCGGGCTGCCTTGCTAATTTACATTTGCAAATTTCTTACAGAATGAAAAAGTCCATGTCCTTCATTTTTTTTATTTCTGCCTATGTATTAGTCTATGCCCAACCAGCAACAGAGCCTGTAATTCCCGGCACAATAAAGCTCACCGATTCCGTTACCTGCACATCTGTAAAAGACCAGGGCCAAAGTCCCACCTGCTGGGTGTTTGGAACTAACTCAATATTTGAAAGCGATTTGATAAAACAATACAATACCCGGCTTAATCTTTCCGAAATGTTTATTGCCCGGCATGCTTATATTGACAAGGCCAAACAATTTTTAGCTACAAAAGGAAAAACATATTATGAAGGTGGCGGGCAGTTTCATGATGTAATCAGGGTGATAAATAATTATGGCATGATGCCCGAAGAAGTGTATAATGGACGACCGAACGAACAATTCAGCCACAACCATGTGGAGCTTGACACAGCGATGAAAGTATTTATTTACAACCTGCTAAACGAAGGCAAGCCGACATTAGATAGCAGAGACATGCAGCAAATAAATGAAATACTGGATAAATACCTTGGCAAACTCCCCTCCACTTTTATTTATCAGCAGAAAACATACACACCAAAAACATTTGCAGAACAGTTAATTAAATCCGGCAACGATTATGTGGAACTGGTATCATTTGCTAACCAGCCGTTATATAAACAATTTATACTGGCCGATAAATATAACTGGGCTAATGATAGTTTCTATAATATCACCCTGGCTGATATGCAAATGGTGGTTGATACTGCACTTTACAAAGGCTGGTCTGTTGGTTGGGAAGGAGATGTAACCGAAACCGGGTTTAGTCAATTTGGAGGATATGCCTCTTTAGCTGATTCTTCCTATCAATTTGATGAACAAAGAATAGCTGATTACAAAACAGAAGTAACAGAAAGGGATCACATGCTGCACCTTGCAGGTGTTGGAAAAGATGAGAATAATAAAAAGTGGTACTACCTTAAAAACTCATGGGGCACTTATTTCGGTAAATACAATGGCTACCTTTATATGGAAGAAAATTATTTTCGTTTAAAAACGGTTATTCTTTTTGTTAACAAACAAGCATTACCCCAAACCCTGAAGAAGAAGATGGGCATTGATTAATTTTTTGTTTTCCCTTATTTTTAAGTACAAACTGAATAATGAATTACCAGGTTTATACTCCTTCGCCTGAGCTTCAGCCCTTTGTAAAATGCTTCTGGACATTAGACGATGACAATAACAAATCGCTGATAAAGCAACGGGTAGTGCCTGATGGGTGCATGGAAATGATTTTTCACTATGGGGATCTTTACAAGCAGTATTTTGAAGATGGTAATTTTATTGTGCAGCCAAGAAGTTTCATATTCGGGCAAATAATAAATTACATTGATATAATGCCGACGGGTATCAGCGGCATTGTTGCTGCCCGTTTTTTACCGGATGGCCTAATGCCCTTTATTGATATGCCGGTTGTAAACTTCGAAAACAAAGCAGTCAGTATAATTGATGTGTTTGGACAAAAGGGAAAAGAATTGGAAGAAGAAGTAATAACCGCAGCCAATACGGTTCAGCGAATAAAATTATTAGAACTGTTTCTGCTCTCCCTCCTTGATGAGCCAAAAACAATTGACAGCATAACCAAAAGCTGCGTAGATCTTATTTTCCAATCGCAAGGCCAGCTTGGAGTGTCTGAACTGGCGGATAAGGCAAATATCAATCGAAGGAATATGGAACGAAGGTTTACTTCGGCAATCGGCATGAGTCCGAAACAATTGTCGAAGATCGTCCGCTTGCAATCAACATTAAAAATGCTTGAGCAAAAGAAATTTACCAGCCTTACAGCACTGGCCTATGATAATGGTTACTTCGATCAGGCTCATTTCATTAAGGATTTTAAAGAGTTTACAGGAGTGAGTCCAAAATCTTTTTTTGCTGCTAATATGAAACTGGCGGGACTTTTCGCAGCCGCCGGGTAAGCTGTCGCATTTTTACAATTTTGCTGTGGAAAGTGTTTTTATTATTGCCCTAAATAAAAAAAATGAAATCTATCCTTACACTTCTTTTGGCAGTCAGCATAATTGCCTGCAACAATTCAAAAACAACAAACAAAGAAACAACAGACACTCCTGCTTCTTCAGCCAAAGAATTGGTATTTGACAAAATGCTTGGCACCTGGCAAAATGAAGATGGGAAAAGCTATGAACGATGGGTAAAAAATGACAACGGCACTTACAACTCTTCAGCATTTAGTATAAAAGGAACTGATACCTCCTGGAATGAGCAGGCCAGTATTTATTCAGAAAACAATAGCTGGGTTTTTGAAAATATCGTAACGGGGCAAAATGATGGCAAGGCCGTTAAGTTTACTTCGTCGCTGCTAAATGATAGCACCGTGCAATTCAGCAACCCTGCCCACGACTTTCCAACTGATATCAACTACACTGTTACAGACGCAAATACCCTGAAAGCATTTATTGTTGGCCCCAACAGTCAAGGTGGTAAGGACACCATCCCATTTAATTATATCCGGGTGAAATAATTTTCTGTGATAGCCATGTTTTACTGATCCGTTTCAGTAATTTCAAATAAAAAATGGCCAGATCGCATCATCGCAAAAAGCATAAAGAACACCTGCGTCAATATCAGCATAGCCAGGAAGGTGCTTCAGCCGGAATCAAAAAAGGAAAAATCAGCGGAACCATTGCTATTTTGGGAGTTATTGTTGGAGTAGCGGTAGGTTATTTTGCTACTGATGGCAACCTTACCTGGATAGCATTTGGGGCTGTGGCAGGCGGCATAGCAGGATTTCTTGCTGGTCGCTACCTTGATAAGTAAACAAAAAGCTTAGTTGTCAGTTATTGGTATCTTAAAGTTATCAGGGGGTAGTAGACGGTTGACATTTCTTACAACCCGCCTAAGTTATGTACATTTGTAAAAAATTACCGTATGACACTTTTTGTGGCTGGTTTGCCTTATGACCTTGATGATGCTGAACTGGAAGAAATATTTGAAAAATTTGGTACGATTGCATCTGCCAAAGTTTCGATGGACAGAGAAACCGGTAAGAGCCGTGGTTTTGGTTTTGTGGAAATGCCGGTAGAAGCTGAAGCCAAAGAAGCCATTGAACACCTGAATGATATTTCGCTGGGTAAAAAACCATTGGTGGTAAAAAAAGCTGAAGACCGTCAGGGTGGTTCTGGTGGTGGTGGATACCGGGGCGGTGGAAATAGTGGTGGCTCGGGCGGCGGCGGATACCGGGGCGGAAGTAGTGGCGGAGGAGGTTACAACAAAGGTGGAGATGGTGGGTATAACCGGGATAGAAACAGATATTAAGTTATTATAAAACAAGAAAGCCTCCTGACCGGGAGGCTTTCTTGTTTATGTGTTTATTTATTTAAACCCAAACCATTTTCTTTCCTCTTTATCAAACAGCCACCAAATGCCATTGGCATAAGCAAAATTGAAATTGTCGTACACAACAGTGTCATCGGGCAATTGTAATGCTTTTGTCATCACACCTTTCCTGTTATACATTTCAATTTGTAAGGTGGAGTAATTAAGTATAGCAAACTCAGCATTTAGTATTCCTGTATAGCACAAAGCCGAAACATTATACACTTCAGCCATTTCTTTGTCTTCCACTAATTCATCTTCCATCATTTCGGTCTCATTTATCTTTAGTTTTAGTTCTATCATTTCATCCAGAGCCTTGCCTGTTAAAGAATAATACAGAATCCGGTTATCGCTTAAAAAAACAATTTTTTTCTTCACTGCGTCAAATACTCCAAGGCTTTGTTTATCGGGCTGCATTTGCCCGTCTTGTAATTGCACAATATCCACAGGTATTCCTTTTGTATTCAACTTATAGCTTATCCATCCGTTTTGGTCATATCCATTGGCTTCTAATTTTTTGGTAATAGTATTATACCACATCCCCCGCACATCAAACATGGTGGTCATATCATACGGCGATACTAATTTAAATGTAGCATCAAATACTGCCAGCGGATACTCCAGGTTTCCTGCGAACGAAGCATAATATTTCTTAAGCAAAGGATGCCAAACTACAGTAGCTCCATTATTGCCGTTATCCCCGGGCATACTCAACACAGCTACTTTCTTAGCAGGTCTGGCAGTTATTTGTGCATTAAGGCTAAAGCAAAAGAGCAGAGAGGCGATAAAAAAACTGATACTCGTTTTCATTGCTGATAAATTTTGGTAAAGTTCATATTATATAACGAAAATTCAATACCCTCATCAGGGTATTGAAAAAATCTGATAATGGCGGATAATCGTACATTAACTGCTTTGACAGCAACAAGAAACACCATACTATCAGTTATTGCCACTCTTGCAAGTCTGCAGCTTTCAGCACAATTGATTGACAATACTGCTACTTTTAGAAATATTTACAGTAAAAAATATTTTCGTTTCCACTATGATAACGACTTTTTTACCAATACTGATTATTACTATTCGCAGGGCATAACGCTGGAGTATGTTCATCCTTCATTTGAGAAATTTCCTGCATCCAAACTCTTGTACAAAACAAAGAACAGCGAAACCAAATACGGCTTTACTTTTAATTTATTTGGCTACACCCCTACCAGCACCAGCAGTAATGAAATTTTGTACGGCGACAGGCCGTTCGAAGGAAGCATGTCATTAAAAATGTTTGCTATTTCATCAAACAATGTCAAAGAGCAACGTACAGCAGCTGCACTCAGCATCGGTGTTATTGGCCCCGCAGCATTAGGAGAAGAAATACAAACTAATATACACCGGTGGACGGGCAATAAATTACCAAAAGGCTGGCAGCACCAGATTAAAAATGATATTCTGGTTAACTACCAGTTGGATTTTGAAAAAAAGCTTTTAGCAAATAATAGTTTTCTCCTTAACAGTGCTGCCGGAATAAAGGCCGGAACTGTGCATAATAAAATAAGTGGCGGGATAAATTTTATGGCAGGCCATTTTAATAATCCCTATTTTGAAAAAAGGAAAAAGAAAGTCGAATACTATCTGTATGGGCAAAGCAAGATTAGTATCATTGGTTATGATGCTACTATGCAAGGTGGTCTTTTTAACAGGAAAAGCCCTTACACTATTTCATCTGGCGATGTTTCAAGAATAACTTTTCAAGCAGATGCGGGGTTGGTGATAAACTTCAAGAAGTTATACTTTCACTACAATCAGTCATTTCTTACAAGAGAATTTAGTACTGGTAAATCACACCGGTGGGGCGGCATCAGTATCGGATTTGGGTTTTAAAATTTTTGAAGCTGAAACTCCTTCTCAAACATGTTTAGCTGCTCCTTATAAAATATTACATCCGGTGCTGCATTTACAGCTTTTTGATAATAAAGATAAGCATCGGCGAGATAGTGGTTTTGCTGTAAGAGATAGGCTGTGCGAAAATACCTGGCTGCAATATCTTCGGGCACATCAATGGCTTTCTGAAAAATGATAATTTGCTGACTTACAGTTTTTGGGGATACATAATTGATAACTCCGGCAGCATATACACCGGTCAATTTTGTTGCCACAGACCATTGGTAGGCGCCCCCAATTTTCATACGCCGTTTGAATAGATCGATCCGGATTGAACTACTTGCCATACTGTCGCTAAAAATAATCGTTCCGGTTTTTGTGTCCGCCAGACGAAAAAAATATTTACCTCTATAGACACTGCTTGTCTTCCATGATAAAGGGAAATTGCCAGTAGCATAACAAACGGTATCTAATTGTTCATTAAACAGGATTTCCATATCATCTTCGCCCCTTATTGGTGCTTCATTTTTTGATACAGCGCCTATATCACCTGATTTATTTTTTTTATACCCGTTATTCTGTAAAGACAGTTGTTCCCAGATGTACTGAAAATATTTTGTGGTAACAGAATTGTCATTGTTGCTCTCACAGGAATCTTTCCATTTTGTAACCGGAAAGATGCCTTCTTTTGTAACTGTAAGTGGTTTACCCTGTTTGCAAACCATTGTCAGTTTGGCAAGTTTCTGTGTTTTGATGGTAGATCCGGGTTTCAGCACTTTACCAATTTTTGCTTTTGACTCAATACTATTTTCAATTACCGTTACTGTCCCTTTCATAGAATAAACCATGAGGTCATCTCCTGTTTGTGCATGTACAGAAGAAATAAATAAAAGACAAGTTGCAAATAGCAGGGTTTTCATTGTCAAGTTATTTCTCAAAAAGTATTGTACAAGAATAAGCTTCCAATCGCCAATAACCTTCTTTTCCACCTATTACATCTGAAATCATATTACCAGCAACAAAAACCTGGTAATTGCCAGGCTGTGCAACAATAGATTTCTCTTCACCTGTGCCATTCAAAATTACTAAGATTTTTCAATGTTTAAATTCGAATAGTTGAGTAATAAGAGAAAGCAGCGTAACACACTTCTTCATTTAAAAATGAATTTAGCATAAAGGTACTGGTATTGGAGAAGTGAAAAAATACCGTGCTGCCGGTAGCAAGTAAGAAATATTTTGACAACTACTAATTATTGCCAGTATTTTGGCATATGACAGCGATTACTGTAAATTGTTGTTTCATTCACATAAATAACTTTCTTGCTTTATGGGAGACCTCCAGATAAAACAACAACCTAAAAAATACGATGTAGTAATTGTGGGTTCAGGCGCAGGCGGTGGCATGGCAGCTTATGTGCTTGCCAACGCCGGATTAAAAGTTTGCATCATCGAAGCTGGCTACATGTATGACCCGCAAAAAAACATTACCCAATTAAAAAACCCCTGGGAAAGCCCCCGGCGTGGTGCCAGTACAAAAATCCGTCCCTTTGGTGATTTTGATGCCTGCTATGGTGGTTGGTCATTAGAAGGTGAACCGTTTACCAAAGAAGAAGGCACTGACTGGAGTTGGTGGCGTGCAAGAATGCTCGGCGGCCGCACCAATCACTGGGGAAGGATTTCGCTTCGCTTTGGCCCAAAGGATTTTAAACGAAAAAGTATTGATGGCCTTGGCGATGACTGGCCAATCAGTTATGACGATATTAAACCTTATTACGACCGGGTAGATAAATTGATTGGAGTATTCGGCACCAATGAAGGGTTAGAAAATGATCCTGATGGTTTTTTTCTAAAGCCGCCAAAGCCAAGACTGCATGAACTGTTTATCAAAAATGCAGCAACACAAGCCGGTGTAAATGTTATTCCTTCCCGGCTTTCTATTCTTACAGAAAAACTAAATGACCAGCGGGGTGCTTGTTTCTATTGCGGCCAGTGTAACAGAAACTGTAGTATGGTAAAAGCAGATTTCTCCTCTCCTAATGTATTAATATATCCTGCTATGAAAACAGGAAATATTGATGTGCTGGCAAATGCAATGGCCAGAGAAGTGCTGACAAATAATGAAGGACTGGCAACCGGTGTTTCCTACATCAGTAAAGATGATATGATGGAATACCAGGTGGAAGGGAAAGTAGTAATACTTGCTGCCAGTGCCTGCGAAAGTGCAAGGTTGTTGCTCAATTCAAAATCGCAACGCCACCCGAACGGATTAGCGAATAACAGCAATGTGGTGGGGAAATATTTACATGATTCTACCGGTGCTGCATTAGGCGGCATCCTTCCACAGTTATTTGACAGAAAAAGATATAATGAGGATGGTGTTGGCGGTATGCACATCTACTCACCCTGGTGGTTAGATAATAAAAAATTAGATTTTCCCAGAGGTTACCATATTGAATACTGGGGCGGAATGAGCCAGCCATCCTATGGTTTTAGTTGGGGTATTGAAAACCTGAATGGCAAATATGTAGTAAAAGGAAAACAAAAAGAAGGTGGCGGCTATGGCGCCTCATTAAAAGAAGACTACCGCTATTTCTATGGTTGCGGAGTGGGCATGGCAGGCCGGGGTGAAGCCATTCCGTTGGAAAGTAATTATTGTGAAATAGACCCCAACATGGTTGATAAATTTGGCATACCCGTTTTAAAGTTTAATGTAAAGTGGAGCGAACATGAAATCAAGCAAGCCAAACACATGAAGGAAACATTTAAAGAAGTAATGCACAATATGGGTGCCGTAATAACATGGGGTGGCGACGATGATGAAAAAAATCAATGGGGACTATCTAAACCCGGAGAGATTATTCATGAAGGGGGTACTGTGAGAATGGGAAATGATGCAAAAAAATCTGCTTTAAATAAATGGAGCCAGGCACATGATTGTAAAAATTTATTTTGTGTGGATGGCGGTCAATTTGTAAGCCAGGCCGATAAGAATATTACCTGGACGATATTGGCATTGAGTATGAGAGCCAGCGATTATATTATTGATGAAATGAAAAAACAAAATTTGTAACCTCCTCGCAAAGACGCAAAGACATAAAGCTCTTTGTATTGCTGCGTCTTAGCGTCTTTGCGTGAAATAAAAACAGCTATGGACAGAAGAAAATCACTAAAACTAATTGTTACAGGTGCTGTTGCAGCACCTATTGCAATCGCCGGTTGCTCACAGAGTCCTGCGGATAAAACCGATGACAAGAAAGCTACTGCTGATGAGCCAAAATTCAACCTTGACCGAAACCCGGATGAGTTGAAATATGAAAAAGCTTTATTGGCACAGGAAAAATTTTTTACGGAACATGAATTGGCAACCATCACAGTTCTTGCCGACATCATTATCCCAAAAGATGAAATAAGCGGCAGTGCCAGCGAAGCTAAGGTGCCGGAGTTCATTGAGTTTATAGTAAAAGATATGCCCAGTCACCAGGTGCCAATGAAAGGCGGTCTGCGTTGGTTAGA
>JAYVKT010000136.1:0-16509 GCA_043768195.1 Chitinophagaceae bacterium
AAATTAGATGAGTTGGCAAGGGAGATAACAGAAAATATCGGCAACCATAAGGCGTTGATATTTTCTCAATTCCTCGGCATGCTGGCATTAATAAAAGCAAAGCTCGACGAACTGGGGGTGAAGTATGAATATTTTGACGGCAGCACTTCGGCGCCCGACCGGCAAACAGCTATTGAAAGTTTTCAGAACAACGAAGAAGTAAGGGTGTTTTTAATTTCATTAAAAGCAGGGGGTGTGGGACTTAACCTTACCGCTGCCGATTATGTTTACATCGTGGATCCCTGGTGGAACCCGGCGGTAGAGCAGCAAGCCATTGACCGTACACACCGTATCGGCCAAACCAAAAACATATTTGCTTACCGGATGATTTGTAAGGACACCATCGAAGATAAAATACTGTTACTACAGGAAAAGAAACGGGCATTAGCCAAAGACATCATCTCCGACGATGCCACATTTGTAAAAGCATTGACAAGGGAAGATGTGGAGTATTTGTTTAGTTAGGAAGGAGTTTCTTTCTCAATAATAATTTCTAACCATTCTTTTAAAACGGGGATTTTTGTCTCAATAGTTTTCCATACAATATCATAGTCAATACCAAAATAATCATGGATAATTTTGTCTCTTATGCCAGCCATTTTTTTCCATTCCACTAAAGGATATTTTATTCTCAATTCTTCAGGTACGTTTTTGGTCGCTTCACCTATAATTTCCAGGCTTCTGCAAATGGCATATGCAAGGGTTCTGTTACCAGCTAAATCATCAAATGTGTTTTCCTGATATAGCCGGAGGAGATAACTGCATTCATCGTGAATATGCTTTAAAAACTCAACTGGCGAGGGGGACATTTTCTACAGTTTTTAAAATATGGGGACCGATATAGGGACTTAACCCTTGCCTTGTTAGAACCTCCACCTTCCGTTGAAAAATATCTTCCAAAAAAAAAGCAAGATCCATTAGATTATCAAACGTTTTTTTACCCGGCTCAAAATCAACTAAAAAATCTATGTCACTTTCATTAGTCCCTTCATCTCTTACAAAGGAACCGAATAAACCAATTTGCTTTACGCCGTATTGTTCAAGTGTTGCTTTGTTTTTTTGCAAGTCTTCGTAAATGATTGTTTTATTTAGCGGCCGGTTGTTCATACTACTAAAGTACAAATTTTAGGCGGGAAAGGAAGGGGCATTGGTAAAAGACATTATCTCCGACGACGCCACATTTGTAAAAGCATTGATAAGAGAAGATGTGGAATCTCTTTTTAGCTGATAATTTTCATCAAGAACCAGACCAGAAAAATGCCACTTTCGGGGTATTGTAAATCCCCCCCCCCCTGGTATATATTTACAATATCAATATTGTACGGGCATTCCTGAAAACCGGTAAAAGAGTAAGGGTTACAAAAAAAATTAAACAATGAAAAAGCTTTTATTTTTTGCGGGGGTAGTTTTTTCACTCATTTCCTGCCACGGGCAGACTACCCTAACATATAGAAATACTGCCAAAGGAATAACTGTGCCTTTAAACAAAGGATCGGATTCCACGGTAACATTTGTTAATAGCGCAGATACTTCTGTTATTATTAACTACTTAAACAGTTTGTTTCCCGAGCAAAATATTAATTCAATTTATGAAGCTTGGTATGATGAAGAGAATGCCGGTAATAAGTACCTTGTTTTTAGGGGAGTAAACCTCTCGAAAGGGAAAAGTTATTTAATCGGTATATCAGTAAGAACTGCTCTGGATCCAATTTTTTTAGATCCCGGTGGTGGAGAAAGCCATAGCTGTGCTGGTACTAATTGCAGTTGCTGCCGGTTTCTTAAACAAAATGGTCAGATAGTAGGTTGTCAATGTACCTGTGTGCTTGGGCATCCGCTTTGCGGCTTAAATTGTAGTGGAAGGTGCAACCATAGCGTTACCTCAAATTAGTATTTGCTGCTTTATCAAATGATGAATAGCCTGTTTTTATCAGGCTATTCATCATTTGGCGTTAATAGCTGTAGATGCAGGTAAAAATTATCGTTACCCGAAGTTTGAAGTAGTGATGTTTTCTGGCCAGAAAATTTCCAAAACAACTAATACATATCTTTACATACACCAGTAAATAAATGAAAAAGGCAATTCTTCTTCCTGTATTTCTTTTGTTTAAAATTGGCTTCCTCTCTGCCTATAAGCAGAAAACTGTGCAGAATTTTTTACCAGTGAACCTTGTTTTTGTAAAACCGCTGCCGCCAGACAGCATCAGGGAGTTTGTTAAAGCATATCTTCAGATTAATAAAATTGAAACGATTGATTGGAAACAGGGAATTGAATTATGGGGTAAAAAATCAAAGGATAAGATGCTTGAATTGATAAATAGCAAAAAATTTAATGAAGAAACAGCAAAAAATATTACCAGCTTAATCGGACCGGTTTATAATATTCTTGCTATAGAAATTTTTTCAGATTCAACAAATACAGAATATTATAAAATTGACAGCATAAGATATACAATAACCATTATGTTTACTGATACAAGCCGGAAAAAAAAGGTATTTATCCCTTCTAAGAATAATAAAAACCCGTTCATCCCCCTGAAGGCATTTACTGATGAGGTTCTTGCTTCCGGTCTGCTGAAGTAAGCATTGCCCTTTTAAGGGGCTATCTTTATTCGCAACAAAGACCATCTTTTTCCCGGCAGATAGCGGCCGTTTATCGTCGAATAAGTGTAGTTCACCCTCTTTCCTCAAAAATTAACAGCTTTTCGAAGGTTGTTCCGCCTTCTTACGTCTATTTTCGTACACTTATTAAACTGATTATGAAGAAGATTTTTACCTTATCCCTTTTTGTACTTACCTTATTTACAGCAGCTAATGCTCAAAAAGCAGATGGCAGCATTAAAGGCAAACTGGTTGACACTACCACAAAACAGCCAATAGTTGATGCTACCGTTTCGGTGCTCAATGCTAAAGATTCGTCGCTGGCCACTTTTACCCTATCCAACAAACAGGGTGTTTTTGAAGTAAAGGGATTATTGGAGGGTAACTACCGGGTAATAATTTCCAGCAAAGGATACATGGAGTTTAAAAAATCTGTAGCCATCACTGCTGCTGAAAAACTGGTTGATTTTGGAAACCTTAGCATAGAAAAAGATTATAAAACACTGGAAGGTGTGGTGGTGACAAGCGAATCGCCGATTGTAATAAAAAATGATACGGTTCAGTTTAATGCCAGCGGTTTTAAAACCCTGCCCAATGCTACCGTAGAAGACCTGCTGAAAAAAATACCCGGTATGGATGTGGACAAAGAAGGAAATATAAAAGCACAGGGCGAAACAGTACAGAAAGTTTTAGTAGATGGAAAAGAATTTTTTGGAAACGATCCTAAACTGGCAACAAAAAACCTGACAGCCGATATGATAGAAAGTGTGCAGGTGTTTGATGATATGAGTGAACAGGCAAAGTTTACCAAAATAGATGATGGCAGCCGCAGCAAAACAATTAATATAAAACTGAAAAAAGATCGTAACAAAGGATATTTTGGCAGGGCCTTGCTTGGCATTGGCGACAACGGCAGGTACGAGGGCAACCTGAGTGTAAACAAGTTTAATGGTAGCAAACGGATTTCTCTTCTTTTCAATACCAACAATATTAATAAGCAAGGGTTTTCATTTTCCGACATCATCAGTGCAATGGGAGGGTTTAGTGGTTTTGGCGGCGGCGGTGGTGGCGGCAGTAATTTTGGCGGAGGCAGTATGCAAACGGTTGGCGGCGGCGGCCGTGGTGGTTTTGGTGGCGCTGGTGGCTCGGGCAGCACCGGTCTTATTAAATCATTATCAGCGGGGTTGAACTATACAGATGAATGGGGCCCAAAAATAAAAGTAACCGGAAGTTATTTCTTATCCAGCTCAGATACCCGGCAGGAGCAAAGCATTCTCCGGCAAACAACCTTCGGCGATTCTATTATCACACTTGACAGACAAACCATATCCAATAATAAAAACCAGAACCACCGGTTTAACCTGCGGTTTGAATACCAGATAGATTCTGCCAATTCAATATTATATACCCCTTCACTTACGTTTCAGCATTCAGAAAATTTCAGCAACGATACTTCGTTCAGCATTTCAAAAAATCCAATTGCCGAATACCTTGCTATTACATCAAAAAATATTAATACGAACGAAAGAAACGGGTACAACCTCGGCAACAATATTTTATTCCGACATAAATTTGGCAAAACAGGCCGCACTTTTACATTTGGCTGGAACAATACCATAGGCAATAGCAAGAGCAACGGACTTACTGATTCTGATAATGAATTTTTTCTGCCCGGCGGAACAGTTTACAGATCGCTGCTGCAAAACCAGGAAAGCTATCAGAAAACAACAACGAATAACAATGTGATAAGTGCTTCTTATACCGAGCCATTCGGGTTGAATAAATTACTGGAACTGAATTATGCTTATACCAACAACCTGAGCACATCTGACAGAGAGGTAAACAATTATAATACAGGCTCCGGAAAGTATGATGAGCCGAACCTGCGCCTCACCAATAATTTTAGAAATACTTTTTTAGCCCATCGTATAGGAGCCAACTTCAGGGTGCAGAATAAAAAATACAATTACCAGTTTGGGTTGGGGGTGCAGAAGTCTACACTTGAAAGTAAAAGCTATCAGGCCTTTACGGGTAAGGACTCTGTAAACAGCAATTCTTTCACCAATTTATTTCCTACGGCTAATTTCAACTTTACACCAAGCCGCAGTAAAAATCTGCGTATCCGGTATAATGGAAGAACGAATCAACCCAGCATTTCCCAGTTGCAGAATGTGCCTGATGTAACCGATACGCTGAACCAAAAAATTGGTAACCCCAATTTAAAACAGGAGTTCAATCATAGTTTTAATGTGGGGTATAATACATTTAATATCCTCAACTTCAAATTTATTGCTGCTAACCTGAGCTTTAGTACTACACAAAATAAAATAGTGAACGATATTAGTGTGCAGGGGCCGATACAAATTACAAGGTATGCGAATGTAAATGGGTATTATATTGCCAACTCTTTTGTTACACTGGGGCTGCCATTTAAAAACCCAAAATTGAAAGGATCCAGCATCAACCTTACTAACAACATCGGCCTGATACGGGATGTAAGTTTACTAAGGGGTGAAAAATTTACTTCTAAAACATTTTCTCTTACACAAGGCCTTGGTGTAAATATTAATAAGGAGAAAATTGATTTTGGTGTAAGAGCCAACGTAGCCTATAACACGGTTTCATATTCCAATCCACAACAGGAAGATATTGACTATTACACACAAACCTATGCCGGCGATGTGTCATATACGTTTAAGAAAAATTTTATTCTGTCCACTAATTTCAATTATTTAATTAATACAGGCTTGGGCGATGGGTTTAACCAGAGCATACCACTTTGGAATGCAAGCTTCAGCAAACAGCTCTTTAAAAAGAAAAATGGCGAATTAAAACTTTCCGTAAACGATATTTTGAATCAAAATCAAAGCATTGTCCGTACTACAAGCGACAACTACTTTCAGGATACAAGGAGCATAGTTTTAAAAAGATACTTTATGGTTAGCTTCCTCTTTAACCTGAACAAAATGGGCGGGGCGGCTAATAACGGTGGCGGTATGCCCGGCATGCCAAGACAGATGGAAAGAAATATGCGGGATGTAAGGATGTATTAAGAAGAATATACGTTGAACAGGAATAAATAAAAACGTCCTTCCTTGCGGAGGGACGTTTTATTATTTAAAAGGGGGTAGTAAAAAAATTATCTGTGCCTTCTGTAATGTGTGCTGGCTGCTGTGGCTGTGCCGGAAATAAAAACTGTCAATATTGATTTTAGTAAACGAAAAGGATTGACAGACGATTTGTAATAATGCTTGTAAATCTTTGCTGCCTGGTGGGAATGTACGAGATTCCTGTTTTTCATATTGGATATTTTACTAAGGGTTAACGAATGAATTGCATTTAAAAGTATGTACTAAAAGTAAAATTTAATAATATTGGGCTCTGTTATTAACCCGTTAAATCCAATTCGATGATGAAACCCGTAAAATCACTTGTGCTGATTACTATTTCTTTACTTCTTTTCAATTTTGCTGATGCACAGTTAAGGCTTCCCATCATTAATGCGGTGGGTGGCGATGTAAATAAGGTGATACAAGACTATCCCAATCGCTTTATTAACCTGATGGGGGAAGTAGTTAGTGAGAACACCCAATCTACCGACTATAAATGCAATTTTAATGTGAATGGTGCTGAAGAGGCCATTATTACCCGATACTCTGCAAAGAAAGAAGTATGCAGCTGGCAGGCATTAATGCTGACAACAGAAAGTTTTGATAAGGCAAAGCAAAAATTCAAATCACTCTGCAATCAGCTCAATAATCTTTCTGTTGATATTGGCGGGATAAAAAATTTTCACCTGAAGGGCAAATATGAAGCCCCTGAAGAAAAGAAAAAATTCACTACTGTTATTTTCTCGTTTGAACCCGCCAATGAGGCAATAAAAAAACTCAAAGTAGAAATCTCCCTGCAATTCTATGCCCCAATGGAATGGAAAGTAAAAGTGTTGGTGTATGATAAAGAGAGGGACGATGATGAAAGAGGAAAGACGGTGGAGGAGTAATCTGGAGTCGGAAGTCGTTAGTCCGGAGTTAATACATTGCAGTACAGGTCTTGGCTCCTGACTAATGACTTCCGGTTCATTCTTTAACCTTTATTAACCTTAAACAAAGCCCCTTTAACCCATATTCCCGGCAGGGCAGGATATTTTCGTAGCCGAAAAGAAATAGCGATGAGAAAAGTTTACTTATTACTGCTGACGATTTGTTTTACCACTTCTTTGCTGGCACAGAAGAATGGTACTGTAAAAGGGATTGCATTTGATACTATCAGCAAGCAGCCAGTCGCCGCTGCCACGGTTACGGTGCTGGATAGAAAAGATTCTTCCTTAGTAACGTTTACTATAACAGGCAATGACGGCAGGTTTGAATTAAAAGGCCTGGCAAATGGTGAATACCGGTTGATGATTACTCATGTAAGCTATCATAACAGCAATAAATATTTTACAGTTACTGATGCAACGAAAAATGCCGAACTGGGCAATGTGGTGCTGAATGATAAAGCAAAAATATTAGAAGAAGTAGTGCTGGCGGCAGAAGCACCACCTGTTACAATGGTGGGAGATACCATACAATACAACGCCGGATCTTTTAGGGTGCAGCCCAATGCTACGGTGGAGCAATTATTAAAAAAACTACCTGGTGTAAAAGTGGAAAAAGATGGAACAATAAAAGCACAGGGAGAAAAAGTAACCAAAGTGCTGGTGGATGGTAAAGAATTTTTTGGTAACGATCCTAAAGTGGCCACCAAAAACCTGCCTGCTGATGCGGTGGATAAAGTGCAGGTGTATGATAAACAAAGCGACCAGGCACAATTGACCGGCTTTGAAGATGGTAATTATGAAAAGACCATCAACCTGAAACTGAAGAAGGATAAAAAGAAAGGAATGTTTGGAAAAGTAAATGCAGGGGTTGGTAATAAAGAACGATACGAAGGAAAGTTCAATGTCAATTCCTTTAAGGGGGCAAGGCAGTTTTCTGCAATTGGTATGGGAAACAATACAAATGCCGAAGGGTTTTCTTTTATGGACATACTTAATTTTAGCGGGGAGCTGGCAAGGATGCAAAGGGGCGGCGGTGGGAATATTAATATCAATGTGTCGGGAGAAGAAGCTGCTGCCATGGGGATTAATGCAGGAGGTCGTAATAATGGTATCAATACCGCATGGGGTGGTGGATTGAATTACAATAATATACTTGGAACTAAACTGGATTTTCAAAGCAACTATTTTTATAACCGGTTTAATCCTAACCAGGAAAGTCATATACAGCGACAATATTTTTTGCCCGACTCTTCTTATTTCTACAATCAGAATTCGTTTACTGATTACCTGAGTAACAATCACCGGTTTAACCTTAATACACTATTCCAGGTTGATTCAATGAATTCTATCCGCATTACTCCATCATTCAGTTATCAGCAAACCAATAACCGGTCACAAACAGATTACCAGACTTTATCGGAAGACAAATTGCTGACCAATGAAGGCTTTAGCAACAATACATCTGCCGGCAGCGGATATAATTTTCGCAATGATATTATCTGGCGGAAAAAATTTGCGAAGAGAGGAAGGACTTTCTCTTTGTCTGTACAAACAAGCCTGAATGAAAGCGATGGAGACGGAAGCCTTTCTTCTATCAATAGTTTTTATACACCTGCGGGGGCATTGCTGAAAAAAGATACCTTAAACCAGCAAAGTGTTACCAAAGGTGATTTACGGGGTTACACTGCCCGAGCTGTTTATACTGAACCTGTCTGGAAAAAATCATTACTGGAGTTTAGTGTAAGCAAGAGCAGTACAAAAAGTACTTCAGAAAAAACAACGTATGATTATAATATGCTGAACGGCAAATTTGATCAGTATAATAATATCCTTAGCAATGATTTTAAAAACACTTACAGTTACATTAATACCGGGATGCGGATACGGACACAAAAGAAAAAACTTATTTACTCAGTTGGGGCTAACTGGCAGCAGGCAGAGCTGGAAGGGAAAATTACTACCGGTATCAAAGACTCGTTGATCACTAAAACATTCAGCAATATTTTGCCCAATGCAAGGTTTCAGTACAACTTTACCCGGTTTAAGGAACTTTCAGTATCGTATTCTACCAATACCAATCAGCCAACGATGGCACAACTACAGCCGGTTCCCGATAACAGTAACCCACTAAACATACGGGACGGCAATCCGGATCTGAAACAGGAATACAATCATACAGTGCAGACACACCTGAATCTGATAAGCCCTTATAAAAATAAGAACCTGTTTGTTTTTTTAACCATGCAGGCTACACAAAATAAAATTGTGAACTATGACAGCATTAACCAGTTTGGTGTAAAAAGAACCAAACCGGTAAACGTAAATGGGGTTTATACTATCAACAGCAGCAGCAGCTATAGTATGCCGGTTCGTTTTCTAAAAGGAACTGTGGAGATAAGCGGCAACGCCGGTATCTTTAAAACCAAACAGTTTATTAATACTGCCGGAAATGATATTAAGACATTTACGTTGGGCCCGGAATTACGATTAGATATGAACCCGACGGAGAAATTAAATATTAGCATTGGAGCAGGGTTTAATTACAACAAAACAAAATACTCTTTACAAGCCGCATTGAATACAAACTATCTTTCACAGGAGTACAATGCTTCGCTTGATTGGGAAATGCCCAAAGGATTTTTCTTTTCTTCTGACTTTACTTATACTATCAATACACAACGGGCATCTGGCTTTAATGTAAAAGTGCCGCTGTGGAATGCCAGCATCAGCAAGCAAATGCTGAAATATAAAAGGGGTGAACTTAAATTTGCCGCACGGGATTTATTGAATAAAAATATCGGCATCAGCCGCAATACCAATAACAACTATATTGAAGACAGCAGGGTGTTAACGCTGCGACAGTTCTTTTTGCTAAGTTTTACATACAGTTTGAGTAAGACTGGATTGAATAATGCTGGTGGGGGTGGAATGAGAATTATAACGAGGTGATTAATTACGGGAAATTATCAATTAACTTCAAATTCATTTCTTACACGGATATATTTACGTTTCCGTTTTGGAGAATCGATAGCTTCTTTTTTAGGAAAGTCTTTTTCAACAAATTCAACTAGAGCCGCTTTGGGTATTTTATTCAGCAATGCCGGGGTTTTATTGATTTCTTTCAGCAAATCAAATGCTAACCCGATATTCCTATTTATGGTTTCTTTTTTGGTCATTTCTTTAGTTGCTTTAAATACCGCTCTTTATAAAACTCCCAGCGGTCTTTTAAATCCTGCTGTGCATAATTTAATGCATCCTCTAAGTTAGTAATATTTATGGATTGCTTCTCCTTTTCTCCCTTTGGTGTCATCACATCCCGGTGAAAAAAGCCATGTGCCAGGTCATATCTTACGATGGCAGCCCATTCTTCATCAATTAATGTTTCATATTGAACCACAAAGTATTTTACTCCGCCTTTAGTTGTCTCAATGCGGATTCTCAGCCTATCCTGACCAAGGCTGTCTAATAAAATGAAAAAATATTTTTCACCCATTTCTTAAAGGTACAATATTGTAATATGTATTCCGGTAACAACAACTACATTGAAGATAACCGGATGCTGTCGCTGCGCCAGTTCTTTTTACTCAGCTTTACGTATAGTTTGGGTAAGACCGGATTGAATAATGCTGGTGGTGGGGAATGAGGATTATAACGAGGTAAATAGAAACGAACAGGGCTTGCTGCTGTGCTGGAATTCATTGTTCGTCCAGCCCGGAACTGAAGCCCAATAGAATTACAAAAGTTGAAGATAACAACTAAAAGCTAAATTGAAAAACGTCAAGCTGGAACCGAAGCTGATAGCGAACAAAAAGATGAGGATTTATTCGTCAGCCAGCATAGCAGCAAACCCAATGTTGTGCGTTCGCCTTTGTCAAAACTTTACTTCTGGTGCTTTGTCAACTTGAATGTTGCCAAAATATAAATCTGCTCTTTGATATTCTTTACAAATTTCATTATACTCTCGTTTTGCTAATGCAATTCGATTTTCACAACCTTCAAGTTGCATTAAAAGTCCGCTCACTTCATTTTTATTTTTGAATTTTATGTCCTTTTCCAATGTTACTAATGTTCTTGAAATAGCTTGCGTCAATTGATTATTTTTAGCATTTGCCAACGAAATTGTCAAACTGTCTTTAAAAGTTAAAGTGTCAATATAATTGAAAAGGTCTATGGAATAGGTCTTTGAGTTTTTTAATTCCACTTTGTCCACTTTTTTCGATTTAGATAACACATTGGTCAAATTAGAAATGAGGTCAGTGCGTCTTTGTAATTGAGTTTTGAGGTTTGTCCAGCTTGTATTAATTAAGGCCGTTGTGTCTTGCCCAAAACAACTTTGAGATATTAATATCGATAATACTGAAATTAGAAAAAAGTGTTTCATTACAAATATTCTTGAATTGCTTTTTGTCAAACGAGATGTCCGTGTAAGGTGACGCACAACACTTAAATATACGCCACTTCTTGTATAGAAAATCGGTAACAATCAATACAAAACTATACAAGGGTTCCTGGCTAAGCCGCCGGCAACTCAAACCCAAAAGTTGTTCCCTTTCCAAAAATACTTTCCACCCAAATCTTTCCTTCCTGTGCTTCTATAAATTCTTTACAGATAGCAAGACCAAGGCCGGTGCCTTCTTTGGTGCCCGGTACCTGGAAGTAGCGGTCGAAAATTTTATCCTGGTATTGGGGTTGTATTCCTTTGCCAAAATCCTGTACGGAGAGTTGTACTTTGTTTCCCCGTTGCTGAACGCTGATGATGACTTCAGCATCTTTATTTGAATAACGGATTGCGTTGGTGAGAAAATTATTTAATACCCAGGTTGTTTTATCAGCATCTGCTTTTACAGCAGGAATGCCTTCCGCTATTTGTTTTTGGATAATGACATTTTTTTGTTTCGCTGCATTTTGTAATGAGCCAATGGCTTTATCTATTAAGCCCCATGGCTGTACTGCCTGTAATGTCAATTGTATCTTTCCACTTTCTACCTGCGACATATCTAATAACTCACTTAATATTCTTAATAATCTTTTATTATCATCTTTCAGGCTTTCAACTAATTCTTTTTGTTCCGCAGTCAGTGTGCCTACTCTTTCATCTTCCAGCAATTTCAAACTAAAGTCAGACGAAGCCAACGGGGTTTTTAATTCATGAGAAATGGTAGCAATAAAATTTGTTTTGGCAACATCCAGTTCTTTGAACGGGGTAATGTTTTTTAGTACGATTACCTGCCCGGCTTTCTGTTTATCATGTGTAAGCTCTATGATTTCTTTCGTAAAATAATTTTCTTTTCCTTCTACTACTATTTTAAAAGGGATACTGTTTTGTTCATTGATAAGAAAACGGAAAAGGTCGTTTCTTTTTTGTACTTCCGTTTGTGACAGGCTGATAATGTCTTGTTCTTTTAAATTTAATAATTGCAATGCCTGCTGGTTAGCAAACAAAACGATTCCTTTATTATCTATTCCAATACTGGCATCTTTCAATGAATTAATAACCGTTTCTGCCCGTTGTTTTTCAAACATTATTTTGGAAAGATTGCTGTGCTCATATTCATCTAATCGCTCCGCCATACTATTAAAGGCATTGGCCAAATCACCAAATTCATCTTTTCTGTTCAGGTGAATTCTTTCGCTATAGTTTTTATTGGCAATGGCTTTTATACCTACTGTAAGTTTTGCTACCGGCGAAGCCACTAAGGAGGGAAAGTTGAATAAAAAAGTAAAACCCAGCAACAGGCAAATGGTAAGGCAAATGGTGATAATTGTTTTTGCCCGTTGTGCAGAAGCCTGCACATTCTGATTTTTATTATCAATGGCTTGCAAATTTACCCGCATAATATTGCTGATGCTGTTTCGGATTACCCTGGCCACTGAATCGGATTTACCTTTTTGCTTAAGCGTCTCAAAATTTTTCCGGAGTGCTGCCGTCATTTCTTTTTCACCCGGCTCGGTGATGTTGTTTTCCTGTTGCCGCAGTTGTTCTTCAAATATTTTGAAGGAATAACTGCTATCGCTACCGTTATTCAATTCCTGCAGCATTACCCGGGAGTAGTCGAGTGTTTCGTAATTATCTTTTACAATTTCCCTGGAGTCTTTGGCAAGCCGGTTAAAGTAAAAAAGACTAAGTGCCCCTACCAGTATCAACAGGATAAATAAGAAAACGCCACCGAGGGCAATTTTTGTTTTTAATTTAATCGCCATTTTATGCCCGCCTTCGGCGGATTTTTTAGCCACAGATTAAACGGATTAACACAGATTAATACAAGAAATACAATTAGCCACGAAACAACACGAAATCACACAAAACATCTTCTACCTGTATTTTTCGTGCCAATTTGTGTGATTTAGTGGCCAACAAAAATTGCGTAAGCAATTCTAATCCGTGTAATCTGTGGCAAACCTGTATTTACGAAAGTATAATTAAATCCACATCATTCTTCGACAAGGTTTTCAGCAACTGGTTAAACACATTAGTACGGATAATAACCTGAAATAAATTAAGGTGTGGTTTCCCAATGCACACCGTCGTTATTTCTTTTTCTTCCACCATCTGCATAATAGCTTTTGCAATATTACTTTGCTTTAGCTGTATTACTTCTGCCCCCAGTTCCGTGGCGTTCTTAAAGTTATTGATTAAATGCCGCTGTGCCGCCAATGGAATTTTTTCCATCGCTTCTTTTGGCGTTTGCACATACAGCACATACCATTTACTATTGTAATAAGATGCCAGCCTTGCTGTCTTGCGGATAATATTTTGCGCTGCTTCATGGTTGGAAGAAATACAAGCCAAAAAATGTTCATGCCGCCATGGCCGGTCTTTGGCTGTTACTTCATGGTCCACTTTACGTTCTACTTGCCCGGCTACTTCTTTTAAAGCCAGTTCTCTTAACTGCAATATTTTTTCAGACTGAAAGAAGTTAGTGAGAGCCTGCTGCACTTTACTATGGTCGTATATTTTTCCTTCTTTTAATCTTGTTATGAGTTCATCAGCAGTTAGGTCAATATTCACCACTTCATCGGCTATCTGTAAAATTTTATCCGGTACTCTTTCTGTAACTTCTACTCCCGTTATTTGTTTTACATCTTCATTAATGCTTTCAATATGCTGGATGTTGATGGCAGAAATAACATCAATGCCAGCTTCCAGTATATCTAATACATCCTGCCACCTTTTTTCATTTTTACTACCGGGTATATTAGTGTGAGCCAGTTCATCTACTATTACTACTTTGGGTTGTAATAATAATATGGCTTGCACATCGAGTTCATCTAATTGTTTTCCTTTGTAAAATACTTTCCGGCGGGGCAACACCGGTAAGCCTTCAACAAGAGCCTGTGTTTCTTTTCGGTTATGCGTTTCTACATAACCCACTTTTACATTTACTCCATTGCGCAGCAAGGTATGTGCTTCCTGCAGCATACGATAGGTCTTTCCCACACCGGCACTCATACCAATGTATATTTTCAGCTTTCCCTTTTTATCCTGCTGTAGTTTTTCTAACCATTTATTTGCTTCGTTATCCGGCATATCAGAATGAAACGGCTATTGAAGAAGTGATAAACGTATTATTATTGGTAGTTCCCGATGGCTTTACAAAGATTTCATCTTTACTACTAAAATTTCTTGCTTCTATTCTAACTAAAACATTTTTTACAGGGCTATGGTCAATGTTTAAAGAAAAACCTGTTGTTTTAAATCCATTCGGCGTACTCGTAGAAATAATAACTCCATTTTCATCACTATAATATTCACCTCTGGCAGCAATTGTCCACTTGTCGCTGAACGCATACTTTAGAATCAATACAGGAGAGTACCAGGTATTCTTATTATCACTGCTAGGAGTTTTCTCCTCGCTGCCAATATCAAAACCTGCTGTTACACCAAATTTATCCGTAACATTGAAGATACCATATACATTATGGAACAATCTTGACAGCCTTGCATTATCCGGTTTATCTGTACCGATAAATGTGCTGTAATTCAATAAAATTTTATCTGAAGGTTTGTATTGTATTTGTGTGCCCCAGCTCATCAAAGAATTTCCGTTTACTCTTGTAATGCGCTGCCAGCCGTTTAATGCCATACCGCTTAATAACCATTTACCGTTATCAGAGGTGTAAGTAATTTTTGCACCTGCTTCAAAGTAAGGAGAGTTATCTGCGAGCATACTTCTTGTCAGGTTCCAGCAATCTTTACTCACCGCACTTTCAAAACCAATATGCGATGGCATGATGCCTGCATCTAACCACAGGTTTTTCTTTTTGCTCAGCTTAATTCCAACATTTGCTTCCAATACATTTTTCAATACTCCCGGTTCTGCTGAGTAATTAGCATTCATATAAGTGCCTGCTGCTATGGCCATGTTGGCCCTTACTCTTGCTGCTGTATAATTTGCTTTTATAAAACCAAGGTTCAGGTTAAACTCATTATGCCGGTTATGACTATAAATAAAACCCGGCCGGTTATTGTCTCCGGGTTTATTAAAATCATATTGATAGTATGCTTCTGCATAACCACTGATTGTTAATGAACCTGTTGAATCCTGAGCCATTAATTGTGTGCTTGCCAGTAAAACTGTAGCTATAAATATTCTTTTCATTTTTTTCTTTGATGTATTTTTATATAAGTTATGATTCATAGACCTAAGTCACCCCTTTAGGGGGACAGGGGGCTTATTTTAAATTATTTAATGCAATATTCAATTTAAGTACATTGATGACGGATGGTCCAAGAATAGTTTTTTCTACTTGTTGCTCCGCCAAAGTTCTTACTTTTTCTTCTGGGATGCCACGAACAGTTGCAATTCGTTTTACCTGTACATATGCCGCTGCCGGTGAAATGTGTGGGTCCAATCCACTGCCGCTGGCTGTAACTAAGTCAGCAGGAATTTCTTCTTTCTTGATTCCAGGATTGTGCACCAAGAATGTATCAATCCTGTCTTTCACCACTTGTAAATAATCAGGATTGGTGGGGCCTTTGTTGCTACCGCCCGAACCACTTGCATTGTAATCAACCGCTGATGGGCGGCCCTGGAAATATTTATCATCGGTAAATTTTTGGCCTATGTTTTCATAGCCAACTACTTTACCATTTACAGAAATGGTTTTGCCTTTTCCACCACCGGGTGTGGCTTTGCCAATGCCTGCAATAATTAATGGGTAAACGACTGCACAAAGTACAATCATCACCAGTGTCATCTTCAGAGATATTAATAAGTTATTTTTCATTTTAATTGTTTTAATTTTAATCAATGAGCAGGTCAAGAAAAAATACTCCTATCATAGGCAATACAACTGCTGTATCTGATAAGCCAGGAAAGAAACAAGCTAACAAAAGCTACAGACGAAAGGCAAAGACAGAATTATTGAATGGAAACGAATTTGCAACCAAACATAATCGATTTAGTACCTCATGGGATATGCCTAAAGACGGAAAGCATTATGTAAAAGACCTTGATAAAAAACACCTTAGAAAATAATTGATACTACATAAATAATCCCAACAGTATATCAATTAATTTGATACCAATAAAGGGAACTATAACACCACCTAATCCATATATCAATAAATTTCTTCTCAGCAAAGCAGATGCACCAATGGGTTTATACGCCACACCTTTCAATGCCAATGGTATCAGCATCGGGATAATGATGGCATTAAAAATAACTGCTGCCAGTATTGCTGATTCGGGGCTTTTCAATCCCATAATATTTAATGATTGCAAGGCAGGGATAGATGCGATAAATAAGGCGGGAACGATGGCGAAATATTTCGCCACATCGTTTGCAATAGAAAAAGTAGTAAGAGTTCCCCTGGTAATTAATAATTGTTT